>JAIYEC010000002.1 GCA_027487145.1 bacterium
CCCCAGTACTACCATATAGAGGAACGTATGTACCAACGAAACGTATCCATCCATACGCTCATAGTTACTCCAAAAACTTGAAACTGGATGTACACCAAAAAGATTGGCGAAGAACATCACAATCATGAGAGCACTGAAGCTTACTAATATCCAAGAAAATCGCGGTCGATACCGTGCATCATACAGCGCTAAGAGCACCCACGCTGCAACGGTAATATCTACCAGAATGCGGAACCAGAAGTTCTTGCCGGTGATGTAGGGGAAGAAATAACTATCTGCCACATACAACGTAAGTAAAGGTACTGCGAAAAGGCCGCCTAGTACTATCGCCCGTAATACATCTTTCATATGCAGAAAACTATACCACGTCAACGCCAAGGGAAATCCTAGACGACGCTCTGTAACCAGGGTGAAATTAAAAGACCGGCCCAAAGGGCCGGTCTTTTAATTTCACCACACACTAACGCTTTCCACCTTACAGGTGCGGTCCACTCATTGGATATTTTTTCGCTTCGCTCTAAAATCTCACAATGAGTCTTGCGAAAGGTCCCCCGGACCTTTCTCACCCCACACTGCCACGGCCGGAAAGAGCTTTTCTCTCTTCTCTACCGGTATATTCAAAATGTCTTTCTGATACTCCATTTCCCAGGCAAAGAGTGCTTTCACGGACTCGCTTTCCGCTGCTTGGAATTTTTCAAACGCTTTATGGTTAGGCATCTGGTGATAGGTAGTCTTTTCTACCCGAACTCCATGCTTTTCGTAGAGCGCTCTTACTTCGGGCTCAGGTACGTAACGGACAAACTGTCGTTCGGGCAAAATACCAGGCACGTTGTTTCCTAATCGCACATGAATCCACTCTTTCAAAGAATGTGTATGAAGTGCATGTCCCAGGTCATACCGGTGGACAATGAGTGCTCCGCTAGCGGCGTACTTTACTCCCAACGCTAAGAAGCGATCAAGGTGCTTGATATGTTCAAGAACACTAAGCGAGAATACGACATCAAATGATTTTTCTGCTTCATCCTGAATACTGTCATATCCCAACTGAAAGTGAACTTTCGCTCGGTCAACTCCAGCAAGATTTTTAAGGGCACCTTGATACGACGCAGCAATTGGTTCGACTCCCACGTACTCAATTGCAGGAAACTCACGGAGTAACGCTGGAACATACGAAGCAGTACCACAACCAAGATCGAGCACTCGAAGCGGTCGACCATCAGTCGACCGCTTCGACGCCTCTTTTACCACCTCAACAATAAACATCTCTTTCAAACTTTTCATGCCACTATCGTATCACATCGATACCAAAGGAAGCGCGGGCCTTCGGCCCGCGCTCACACTCTAAGAAAACATCACCTCTTTAGAGTACATCTCTTTCAGATACTGCTGGTACCGTACATCACTCAGCGCTAGCTTATAGTTCAGCCTGGTAAATACGAGCTTGTATGACTTACCAAACGAACCACGAATCGAAACCCTCGCCTCAAAAGAGGCCGTCACTCCTTTTGGCACCCGAGCAAACAGGAGTGTCCCAACTGTTATCTGAGATACTCCCTTACCCTCAACTTGTAGTGAAGCTGTCTCAATTGAACCAGCAGCGGTTCCTTCAATCTGATACATTAGCCCAGCCACCGTCTTACCCGAAGCAATTGATAACGGAATAAAGATATCGGCCTGCTCAGCTGTGATACCGAGCTCAACAAAGAACCGACCGAAGGCTTTATCCTCCGCTCCCTTTTTCTTCACCCGTTCAAATCGAGCCTGGTTCTTCCGTACCTTTACTTCGATATACGGATCCTTTCCTTCACGCTTTTCTGCCACAACCAGCTTTGTTTGCAAACTTTTAATCTGGGTATTCAGTTCTTTTACCCGTTTTTTCTCATCGGCTGATAACTTTTTCATATAAATAGTATACAAAACACCGAGTAACCCAAGGCTCGGATGTAACCAAAACTGGGCATAGATAGTTTAAAAACGTACTATACTTATATCCATGTACTCCTTTGTCGCCACCTTCTTAGGTAAAAAATTCAACTTTGATGCGCACTACTTTCTCAAGGGCGGCTTTTGGCTGAGTCTCACCCAAGTCATAACCATCCTGGCTGGTTTAGCAACCACATCCTTATTTGCTCATTATCTCTCAGAGACTGAGTATGGTATCTACCGATATCTCCTTGGACTAGCGATACTGTTCTCCTCTTTATCTCTCACTGGACTTGGACAGTCTATCCTTCAAACGGCTGCAAAAAAATATTATGGCTTTTATAAAGAGACACTCGTTCTCAATTTAAAATACAGTCTTGGTATTGCTGTACTTAGTACAGCCGGAGGCATCTACTACATACTCAACCATAACCTTACCTTGGCTCTTGGTTGTTTTCTCATCGCGCTATTTCAACCATTTATTACCGGGTATCAAAACACGACTGTTTTCCTCCAAGGTAGTCGTAGATTTAAAGCCTCAACCGTTGCTACAACGAGCAAAATAATTTTTATCTCAGCCACAAGTATAGTCGCCTTACTCTTAACTAAGAATATTCTTGTACTGGTGGCAGTCTATCTTGCTTCATCCGCCCTAATTAATTTCCTTCTTCACCTTTGGTACCGACCTAAAGCCACCACACCTACCCCTGAAGCAGTGACTACTCAATATCTCTCTTTCGCTAAGCATACGAGCGTTCGAAATACTGTCGCCACTGTTTCTAATCGACTCGATACGGTACTTATCTTCACACAATTAGGTGCTGCAGAGTTGGCTATTTACACCATCGCGACTACTATACCGGAACAAATCAAAGGCTCATTCAAAAACCTCACTTCTCTACTTCTTCCAAAGTACGCTAATCATGAGAACTTTGACATCGTAAAAAAGAGCGTACCAAAAAGAAGTCTTCAACTCTTTTTCATCTTACTTGCTATTACAGTATTGTACATTTTTATCGCACCGTATTTATATCAACTATTGTTTCCAAAGTATGAAGAAGCAGTTTTCTATAGCCAGTTACTGGCACTATCATTTGTGACATTTGTTTTGTATATACCGCTAAGTATTATTCAAACAAAAACAGCAGAAAAAGAACTCCATGAAATAACTCTCTATGGATCCATTTTTCAAGTAGTTTCAATCGTCCTATGTATTCACTTTTTTGGACTAATTGGTGCTATTATTGCAAAAATACTATATCGGGTATTTCAGTTAGTTCTTAGCTTTAGGCTACTTAATAAATTCAAGAATGATAAATAAAAGTCAAATTCAAGAAAGTCAGTATCACTTTCCATACCATCACCTTGCACATGAAGAAAATGGGGCTATTTATATTTTCAGACACTTGTTCTGGGGCATAGAACATTTGAGCTATATAAATTTTGTAATTGAAGAAACCCTAAAAATTCCATTTGAAAACCTGCTTGATGTTGGGTGTGGTGAAGGTCGAATAATAAGTGATTTGGTTAAAAGAAAACCAAATGCTGACTATCATGGTATTGATGTTTCAGATAGAGCTATCAAATTCGCCCAAGCATTTAATACTAAGGGTGAGTTTTATACTCATGACATAACAAAAGAAAATTTAAACAAAGAATTTGATGTGATTGTCTCCTGTGAAGTAATTGAACACATTGAGCCAGCTAAAGTACCAGATTATATAAAAAATATAGCTGTCAGCTTAAAGTCCGGTGGACATCTGATAATCACAACACCTACTACAAATGTACCTGTAAATACGAAACACTATCAACATTTCACCTTGGAGATGTTTGAAACACTTCTTAAAGATTCGTTCACAATCAGTGATGTAGTTTATTTAAATAGACAAAGCTTATTCTCAAGAATACTTAGTCGAACAATAGGAAATCGCTTTTACCTATCGAATTCAAATGTATTGAACAAACTAGTATTTAATCTCTACAAAAAATTCTTTTTTATGTGTAAGAAAGATACTGGTAGCAGAATCTTTGTGCACGCAACAAAAAACTAATTCTTTTTAGCAACTAAATAATATCCTGTCGTAAAATTATTTTTTGTGACCATGTGCTTTTGTATATCTCCGTACTCCTTTTTAAGGAGGCTGTTTAATCTATCAAATAGCCAAGCTAGTGAATAGAGACTCGCTTTAGTGAGCTTTCCTCCTTTGAGATCACTTTGAAACCCAAGTCGTTGCATGAGTGCACCAATGGCAGAAAAACTCTCAGTTTCTGCTTTGAGTTCAATTATTTTCCAATCTTTAAAAAGATGTCTGAGTCCATACTCGGTATACCGATAATAATCATGCGGTGCATCATGTATCGGAAACACAAATCTCGTCGTTAGAATTAACATACCACCTGACTTTAATACTCGACCCATTTCATCTATCGCTTTGTGTGGGGTATGTAAATGTTCCAGTACTTCCGTGCAAAGGATAAACTCAAATGAACCATCAGAAAATGGCAGGTGGTGTGCATCCCCAACTGTATCAGGCTGTCTTTTGGGATCAATATCGTACGTATGACGATTGGGAAACAAATCTTCGTATGAGTGATTTGACTTTACCCTTCCCCCACCAATTTCGAGGACCTGAGCACTGGTAGCATACATCTGAAGAAACGGTCGGAGGTGTTTTCTCGTAATCTTTTTCATGTTTATTTTTCTAGATAGAGATAGTAGCCCGCAACTTGCCGACTTCCTTTTTTGTACAATACCCTGTCGAGAAGTCGTGCGACAAAGAGCGGCGCCTTATATCGTCCCAGTGGAGTCAATCGCACCAAGGTTTCAACGGGCATTCGAACTTCTGCAATTTCATGCTGAGAAAACTTCTTGGCAAACATTTTGAGCGTATCGTAGGTAAATCGCCAGTAATCACCGTAGTAACCTTCGTGAGCATGATAATAAAACAAAAATGGAACATAGATAAGGAGCTTTCCTCCTGGCTTCAGAACCCGATGTAATTGTTCAACTGCTCGTATCGGATCTTTAACGTGTTCTAAGACAGCGATACAGAGAATTGCTTCTTTTGAATTATCTTCAAAAGGTAGAGCGTGGATGTCTCCTACAATATCTGGATTATAGTCAGGTACCGGGTCCAAAATTAGATAGCGGACTTTTTCTACATATGGTCTGAGCCATTCGTTCTCCTTTTCCACCCGATTGCTTTTTCCAGTATCAAGTCGCAAACTGCCACCAATATCAATCACCTCTGAAGATTCAGTAAAAATCTTGATGCATTTTTCTCTAAAAAATGTGTCCCACGAACTCATACTACAGCTAAAAAATAAAATCTAATACGGCCTTTGCTCGATTGGTCCAAGTATACCTGCTCGCGAAGACTTTTGATATGATAGGCGGTGTAGAGGTGGCTTTGACCGACTCGATAGCCTCAGCAAGACGTACCGCATTATCTGCCTCAAATACTGTTACTTCGGTAGTGCCTGTCACCCTTAAAATACTGGGTACATTAGAAACTACCAGCGGCTTCTGCGAAGCCATGTGAGCAAAGAGCTTCAAAGGAGACGTATACTCGGTTGAAACCAGTGTCTGTGCTGAGTTTGGAATTACGAGAATATCTGCGGCCTGTTGATTATCTCTTAATTCGGCATACGGACGTTGACCCAAAAAGACAACGGCAGGATATTTCTCCCTATACTCTGCTACCTCCTGCGTTGAGCCACCAATCACCACAAACGTACTCTTGTGAGAAGCAGTCGTCGCTTCACAGAATGTATCTACACCCTTCCAGGTAGCCAAACCACCAATGTACATAACGATGTACTCGGCTTCAGGAAGTCCTAATCGCGCTCTAGCTTCTAGTTTAGTTTCGGTTGGTTCAAAGAACGATTCGTCGATTGCATCATGAGCAACCAAGAACAGCGCCGTATCGTACCCTAGCTGTTTATAGGCTTCTGCTATTCCTTCTGAGATCACTACTGTCTTGATTCTCTTTTTAAACAGAATTTTGACTGCAAACGAATGGTGAGCTTCATGGGATTCCCACACTAACTTTTTTGGAGAGACAAAAAAGCTGAGGAGCGCCAACACCCACTCATCTCTTGAATAGAGCACATCAAATTGTGAAGGTTTTTTTGTGAGTAGAAAATGGAAGCTGTAAAGCAACTCGCTGAGATAATACGCCAACTTGAAACCTGGAATAAAAAGTCCGTGACAGAGTCGGACGAGAGAAAATTGTGGCTGTAGCGAAAAGTACTGTCCAAGTTCTGCCAACGTTTCTTTAGAACGAGTGTTAGCAAAGAGAGTTACATCAACTCCATTTTTCGCAAAGGCCTGACACATATGAACAATCTGAGCAGCATGAGCTCGCTCACTTGGTATTCGTACATTCGCTAGGTAGGCCATTTTCATACCTTATTTTGTGAGTTTAAAATAATACCCCAAAGCATATCGTCCTTTTTGGGCCGGTTTGAGACGAAGATAAACAACATCAAGCGTGTATGCGAGTAAAAAGATAAACGCTGAAATAATGGCTGGAAATAGCTGGCTTATCATTTGAACTCCAGCTGTAAACGGTCCGTGTGCAACTGGTTCGATGGTAACGTGCGTAGCTCCAGCTCGTTTACAAATTATCTCTAAAGCTTCGTGGGTATAGCGGAAAAAATCTCGGTGGTCGGCGTGGTACCACATTAAAAATGGAACAAAACCAATCAGTTGACCATGAGATTTTGTAATTCGCATAACTTCATTTGCAATATGTTGATGATTGAAGATATGTTCCATAACATTGAGAAACAAAACCGTGTCATACGTACCATCTTCAGCTGGAAGTCTGTCTTTCTCAAAATCTACCGTCGCCCCGCTCTTGATATCAAAGGTTTCAAAGACAACATCTCCATCTTTGCTCATAAAAGCAAGATAGTCAGCGTTTTTACCACCACCAATATCTATAACACTCCCCGTGAGGGTTTCGTACGACAATCGGTAGTTAAGAAAAGACCGGGTAATGCTTTTCCCTTGTAAAATCTGCCGGACTAAAAAACCAATTTTTTTCATTTTATTTTCATTATGAAAAACCGATGATACTGATTCTCAAACGGGACGTACTCATCAATGATGTCAAAATGAGTTTGCATAATCTGACGAATTTTTTTAGGAGCGTAGTGCTTCTTTCCTATTTCCCAGTAGTGCTGGCCATTAAATACATGTGTAATCGGCCGAGGAATTTTTAGAGCAAAGCGAAATAGTTTCAAAGGAGGTATCCGTACATGCACTTCTATCGCTCCACCAAAGTGAGGTAAGCTAACAAAAACGTATTTCTTTGAAACTCGTTTCATCTCTAAAAGAGCAACTTCAAAATCTTTGAACTCAATGTGTTCCAGCACTTGAAAGGCGCAAACCGTATCAAACGTATTATCTGCTACCGGAATACTCGTGACACTTCCTTTTATATCAGGAGTAAGATCGTCTGCGATATCAAGTGTCTGATATGAAATATCTGGCCTATCTATTGAGAGTACGTTTCTAAGAAACGGTTTTCCAGGACCAACATCTAAAACTGAAGTAATATCCTCCCGAGAGGCGATTTCTTTAGTTTGATACCAATAACTCATCCACCGTCCAGGGTAAAAATATTTCTCAAAAGAGTAATGCTTCTGTTCTACTTGTGGTTCGTAATTCATTGTAATGCGTTGATGATTTTTGGAATCAAAGTCTTCAAACTATGATTATTTTGGACGTAGTCTCTATATGCAGGTCTTTCAAAGACAGCTGATTCTAACACTTTTTCTAGCTGAATAATAAAAGTTGCTTTCGAATCGACCTGATCATCCCCAAGCGGCAATGACTTGCTTCCAGGAGCCATAGAAATAATTGGTAAACCCAAAGCCATTGGTTCAAGCATGGCTTTATCAAGACTGCCATTTTGGGCAGTTGTGACAAAGACTTTGGCCCGATCTAACAGTGCAGGTAAATCTGACTGAACGACTTTGCCCATGAAATAGACTGCGTCTGTAAGATTTTTTGACTGAATTATCTCCATCAACTGTTTTTGATATGCAGTTTCCGAATCAGTGACTGCGGCCCCAACGATTGTCAGTGTAACAGGACGGGTCGTTCTAAGGGTTGCTAAAATTTCTACAAGAGTATCAATCTGTTTTGACTCAGTTATTCTACCGACTGTGATCAGGTCGATATCTTTCTTGATTGAGAGAGATCTAAACTTTTCTGTATCAATCCCGTGTCCTGTAACAAGGACTTTTTTACTCGGCAGTTTAAAGCTATCTTTTGAGCAGGTAAAAATAACATCAGTGTACCGTTCAGCTAGTTTTAATGAAGTCGGAACTGAACCATGCGCATACCAAAGACCAATCTTCTTACCCAAGAGATGCCACAGTTGTGCCCCGAGTATCACGTAGATTTGGTTCATGTGCACAAACACACCATCGTACTGATGTCGAAGTGACCAGATAAGATGAAAGAAGCGAGTAAGGTAGGTGAATCTTCCTTTACCTGATTCTTTCCCGAGCGAGTGGACAGTAACGTGTGGAGGCAGAGAATGAACCCCCTCTTCTAAACAAATGACATGAAGTTCCGTACAGTGCTTGGAAAACTCCTCTATCCAACGATGAAAGAATCCTAAGATGGGATGATTGCTGTCGACGACTTGGGTAATGATGAGTAGCTTCATATCAGTTTATAACTGTCGTCGTAAGATTTTGGATACGGTACTACCTAGTAGCAACAACGTCATACCAGGTAGCAAACAAGTGCTTCCATGACTTGGGACAGATTTTTTCTAGAAAACTATTTACCGGGTTTGAAAAACAGGTGCGATAAATTTTCTCAATTGGCCCAGGCAAGAAGATAAGAGTCTTTGGTACGATGCCAAATCCAACCGGAATAATATCGAGGTCAGCAAAACCAGCATGGAGGGCCATCACCTCTTTTTTGCTGTAATAGCGAACGGGGCCATTTTTAAATGGCTTACCTAAGAGATTGAGAACTGCCTGATACAACATTCCCTGTACACCCATCACGGTAGCACGACGCGGATATGAAGAGTACACCAGCAGTGTCCCTCCAGGTTTCAATACTCGCTTAATCTCTTGCATTGATTTTTGGACGACGTCTTTATGGTTATGCAAAAAAACAGCACACACAACCGCAGCATCAACTGACGCCGCCTTTAGAGGAACAGTATGAATATCTGCATTAAGCAGCAATAGTGGTGTCCGCTGTTCTTCGTCTCGCCTGATGTACCGTTCTCTAAAGAGCGATAGCATTTCATGCGAACTATCAACCGCTACGTACCCACGAAGCACCATGTCTGGTAAAAGATACTGCGCTACCCGGCCATACCCCGCTCCGAAATCAAGCAACATATCATCTGCTTTGAGGTGACGTTTGATGTCAGCTATCTGATCAACTGATTTGATTCGAGCCGCTTCCTCATCCGGAGCAGATATCACAGCGTGCGTAGCATTGACGGTTGCGTGTGCATCCCACACAGTTCGCTCCGCAATGCCTTTGGCAATAAAGATACCCCCTTGATCAACTGTCTGATTTGGCTCCAGGAGGACGTTAAGATCGGTTTCTATCATAATGTTCGACATCATACCATATTAAAATCCGGCCAGGCCGGCTTTTTCATTATTCAATAAACAAGGCTTCTTCGATACTTTTTTGATAGAAATCCTTATAGACCTTAGGATCTTGGTGGAACCGGCGCTCAACAGCCCCCCTCCCTCCAGCGCCGATAATCTTTCGTAGCGATACATTATTCAATAATTCACTCACACCATCAGCAAACCCTTGAGTGTCTTCTGGGTCACACAGATAGGCCGATACTCCGTGCTCAAAAATATCCTCTCGTTGATGTGTCTTGGCCATTACAATTGGCACTCCTGCCGCAGCGGCTGTGCATACCACCTCTTCATTCTCGCTTCTGACATCAGTCGCAAGGAGTACATGAGCAGCTTTAAGATATGGCACATACTCTGGTGCTCGCTTTTCAAACACAATCTGTTTTTCTATCCCGAGGATGCGGGCACGTCTTTCAAACTCACCTCTGGCCGGTCCATTACCTAATACGATTAGACCGACCCGCGGATTCTTAAGTGCAAACCGAGCTGCATCAATAGCCCGAAACAATGTGCTGTCGTGATCTAATCGTCCGATATACAGCATGAAAAAAATAAATGGTTTGTACTTTGCCTGCAAATCAAGCGCTGTCTTAGTAGCAATTACTTTTTGGTAATCTTGATACCGTGGGAGTACAGCAAGATCTTTAATTGCATACCGCCGCAAGAGAAGCGTGCTGATACTGTCAGTTGCTGTTCTGACACTACTGAACTTTGGTATGGTGAAGCGAACCAGATACCGCCGCCAGCGGTTGTGTCGATTTTTGATAAGAAAATTCTGAGTGGTGTAATCCTCAAGTATATGGAGTTGTGTCGGTCGATTGTATAACTCGCCCAGCTTGAGTGCGACCAGAGCTGACTCAAACGGGTCGCGAGCAACAATCAGGTCTGGCCGAAACCCAGACGCAAATGCCAGCTGTTCGCGCGCCACATCAAGAGCCGCAGACGGTGTCTGAAACCAATGTTTAGCGGTTGCAATATACAACCAAACATTCTTAGCTGGGCGAAGTACCGGACTCTGAGACGGTGCTCCCTCTCGGAGTATCAAAATATGAACCTCTTCAAACAAGTCTCTTACATTCAAGAAACCATCGAGGGACTGCGTCTCTGGATTAAGAAGACTTTCGTCATGTGAGATGAACAAAACTCGCAAGGCAGTACGACCTTCATCACTCTTGGCGACCCGGGGAGCTTGTAGTGCTTCTTGAACTGAAATTCGTTTCTCAGATTTTGTCGTCTCTTTTTTAAGAATAGTCTGCAGTTCATTTGAGGCCCGCACTGAAGCATCTAGATTTGCGATATCTTCTTTTGCCATGTGTATGTAGTATACCCCGACACTAAGATTCAATCGGTATATCTTCAACAACCGGCCGTGACTAGCGCCCAAAAATATTTGCCCAGTGTGAAGCGTATGATTCAATGTCTGCTCCGGGTATAGTGTGACTGTCGAGCGCTTCGAGATTTTTCTTAATGCGAGTATAGAGATCGTGGTCAGTTACAAGCGTTAACATAGCTTGTGCTAGATCAAGTTCAGAGTCGACGGGAACGACGAACCCGTGCAGTCCGTCTACCACTACCTCTGTAGCACACCCAACATCGGTGGTAACAATTGGTAATTTTGCAACCAACGCCTCAATGAGTACCCTACCCCAGCCTTCATAATTTGAAGACAACACATACGCAGAGGCTGATTGCATGAGCCCTCCGACATTTTGTGACCACGGTAATATAGTGACTGCTGCTTGGGTTTCCGCTTGAAACTGGGACATAATCGTACGGAGATGTGACTCCTCCACACCGTTGCCTACCAAGACTAGCCTTACCTGATTATGTGCTTGATGAACTGTTGCAAACGCGCGGAGAAGAAGGGGTAGGTTTTTTTGGGGGACAAATCGCGCGACCGATAAGAACACAAAAGCTCCCGCTTCAATCATGTGTAGAATAGCCTCATCAGAGCTTTTTTTAAGGAGTGGTGCCGTATCAATCTGAACCGGAAGTGTCACGACTGACTTTATTCCCCGGGCTTCAAACCGCTCCTTGGTTCGCATGGACACAACGCGAACAACATCTGCCTGCCTGAGGGCCCACAAGCCGAAGTAGTACCTCACTCTATTTAGTAATGACTCACGACGCCAGTGTGGTGTCCCAAAAAAGTCACCGTGTTCTTGAATAACCAACTTCACACCATAGATCTTTTTCAAAAGAATACCAATGAGGGCAGTTTCAAACGGATCTTGGGTAGTTATAGTAACCGGTTCTTGACTCCGCTTAAGACAGGTCCGAGCAAGCAAAAAAGCATCAACCAACCCAGTGATTGCATGTGCAGATTGTGTGGGATAGAGGGTGAGTTTTTTAGTCGGTGCAGTTACTTCAAGCGCATGACTTTTCTTAGAGAAGATAATCATGTCATATGCGGCAACAAGCTCAGCACAGGCTTTTAGTCTCTCCTGCTCAGGATTCCTGTCTGCAAATACGTGGCGACCGTATCCAATTGAAATAACTCTATTCATATTGTTTTAGTAACCCAACAAGTGATTGCAGCATTTTTTCTTGAGAGAAGTTTTTGACTGTTTCTTTTGCGTTCCTGACAAACGATTGACTTCGTTCTCTGTCAGTAATTAAGAGAGTGAGTGCTGCCACCATTTCTTCAACATTATTATAAGAAACCAAAAGACCATTTTTGTTGTGTGTAATTAACTCTGGATTGCCCCCAACTGATGTTGTCACAATTGGAACACCAAGATTCATTACCTCAATCAACTGATGAGAGAGTCCTTCATACTGTGTATTCAGAATGAACACATCACTGCTGATAATGCGTTGTGAAAGGACTGGTTGCGTAAGTTTACCGGTAAATTCAACTGACTTGGAGATACCCAAGTTAGCAGCAACGCTTTTGAGAACATCTCGTTGCTCCCCCTCACCAGCGATAATCAATCTGACATCTGGGAATGTCTTTTTGAGAATCGCGACTGCTTCTAGCACGCCCACAAATCCTTTCCAGGGCACCAACCGTCCTGCCGTTGTAATGACGGGGAATCTTGCATCTTCTTTGTTTGCTACCACTAAATTTTGTTCTTCGATGCCGACTGGGTTGTATACACTATTAATGACTGTGATTTTTGTAGGTGATATTCCCCACTGTACAATAACCGATTTTAAATAATTACTGGGAGAGATAACTACCTCAGCTTGTCTGGTAACAAACGATTGAACTTTTCTTAAAAGAGATATAAAAAATGGGAGAGATACCCCTTGGGTCCAAAACTCTTCAAGGGTAACAGTACTATCATACCGTAAACGAAACTGTTCCCACGCGTAGTCACCGCCAAGACGAATCATAAAAGGCTTACGTCTCAAACGAGCAGCCAGCGCCGCCGGAAGACCGACACTTACCGGATCAAGAGCATATATTACGGTAACCTCACGTGATACTTGGAGAACTTTAAAAAAATAGAGGCAGTGTCTTACTATTTTTGGGTAGCCTCTTACGGTAGAAAATGGCAAGACTGTTACTGTAAAACCTTGCGCAGGTAGCTCCCGCTCTAACAAAGCCGCATACGTTGCCGGACCACCTATCTCTGGAGGGTAAATACCCGTTGCGATAAGAATATGCATACCGTAATACTATCATTATGCCCGATGCAAAATGTCTATAATTTTCCGAGCCAACTTTCGGGAATCATGTCGGATAAGACTTCGTTTTAAGACGTCGCCTGAAACCGTTGTGATGGTTTCATCAGCCAACAAATCAGCGGGGATTATTTTTGATGTGTGCGATTCAATATTAAATGTCACTGGCAATTCACCATCTTCTTTGTAGCGCGCTAAAAGTTCATCTGGTAGTGGTGAGGTATTTACAAGTATATAGTCAGGCTCAGTTCCGATGTAGCGAGTTATCTCAGCCACATGCTCCGCAACACCCATACCCATAGTCTGCCCGACTTTTGTCATTAAGTTTGAAACATAGACTACCCTGGCCGTGCTGTGCCGTATCGCATCAGCTACCCCATCTACCACGCAGTTTGCTAAGACACTGGTGTAGAGATCGCCTGGACCGAGTACAATGAGATCAGCTTCAAGAAGTAGTGCTTCGGCTCGGGGATTGTTTGTTGTTGCGGGAGTAACGGTAAGTGATGTGATTGGAGTGGAGGCGCGGGTTGC
>JAIYEC010000061.1 GCA_027487145.1 bacterium
AAGTCCGGCAAACGGTTCATCGAGTAACAGAATCTCTGCTCCTTGCGCGAGGGCACGTGCAACAAACACACGCTTCTTCTGACCGCCAGACAATTCACCGATTTGTCGATCTTTAAAGGCGGTCATGTTGACTCGTTCTAAAGCGGTTGTTACTGCTTCATGGTCAACCTGGGTGGCTAGTTTAAAGATATTTTGTGTACCAATTCGGCCCATCATGACAACATCATAGACTGATACCGGAAAGTCCCAATCTACGAGTTCACTTTGAGGTACATACGCAACATGTCCGTGTTTTTGGGCAGTGTGCGGGTCGTCACCGCAAATAGTAATGGTGCCACTCGTTGGTTTTACGAGACCCATGATGGCTTTAAAGAGGGTAGACTTTCCGGCACCGTTCATACCGATAACTCCCGTAAATGAGTGATAGGGAATTTCGATCGAGGCATCAAAAAGAGCGGTATTATTACCGTAACGGACGTTGACGTCTTTGAGACTAATAGCGATGTCTTTCATACTTATGATGTGCTCGTTAGGCCAGTAATAATGGTGTTAGCAGTGTGTTTGAGTAATTCAAGATAAGTTGAAGCTGGTCCAGCTTCATCTGAGAGCGAGTCGACAAACAGAACTCCGCCTAGTCGAGCGCCGGTCGCTGCAACTACTTCTTGTTGGATACGTGGTTCAACAGTACTCTCGCAGAAGACAGCTGGAACTTGTTTTTCTTTTACCACTTCAATAATGTTAGCTACTTGTTGCGGAGAGCCTTGAGATTCTGAATTGATAGCCCAAAGATATTCTTCGGTCAGGCCGTAGTCAGACGCAAGGTAGGTAAAAGCTCCTTCGCAGGTCACAAGAACCCGATTGTTTTCAGGGAGTTGACCAAGAGCTTCTTCTAATTGTGTGTCAACAGCCCGAATTTCGTTCGCGTATGATTCTGCTCGGGCGTTGAAGTAGGCTTCGTGTTGTGGTGCTTGGGCTACTAACGCTTTACGAATATTTTCTACGTAGATGAGACCTTGCTCAGGAGACATCCAGGCGTGAGGGTTTGGTTTCCCAGCGTACGCGTCTTCAGCAATATATTGTACAGTGACTCCTTCGCTGACGCGCACCACCGGTACATCGGGAATACTGGCTCGCAGTTTTGTTGTCCAGACTTCGAGATTCATACCGTTTTCGAACAGAATGTCAGCTTTAGAGGCTTGCACAAGATCGTTGGGGGTTGGCTGATAGCCGTGAATCTCAGCACCAGGTTTTGTTAAAGAAATTGACTCGACCTTGTCCCCGCCAACTTCACTGACCATATCAGCGATAATAGTAAAGGTGCTGAGAGCAACAATCTTGTCGGTCTGAGTTGCAGAAATAACAGCCGCTTCTTGTGGTAAGCGTCGTTCGAAGCCAATGTAGGCGAGGGTAAGAATGATAAGCGCAACAAGTGTGTACGGTAGATATTTTTTCATAGTAATTATTTTTTAATGAGTGATCCGTGAGGGTCGTGGGTAGGATGTTTAAGAAAGGCATCAAGTAAGGTAATCGCTTCATCTGAAAATGCATGTTCTAACCGTTCGGCTTCTGCGTGCACTTTTTCGGTAGGAAGCTTAAGGGTCTCGTGTAGAAACACTTCTATCAGACGATGTTTGTATGTCATATTTCTTCCCAAGCGGATACCAGCTTTCGTCAGGGAGACGGTCGAGTAGGGTTTTGAAATGGTGAGGCCATCAGCTGTCAGTTCTTTTATTCGTTCTGAAACAGTCGATTTACTTAACTGTAGTCGCTCAGCAATCTGCATGATACCTGGCTCGATTCCTTTCTCCTGAAGAATATAGATAGCTCGTATATAGTCCTCGCGAGTCGCAGTGATTCGCCTGGACGGAGAAGTTCGCATACACGAACAATATAGCAGAGGGGGTGATCTATTGCAAGGGTAGAATTGTGTTCGGAGATAAACTAGAACTACATCACCAATTGTGGTATTCTTGCCGGCACAGCAGTGAATACCGAGAGTTGGCTGAGTGGATAAAATCTGAACTGCTTCAGATTTTATCCGGTCCGCGAACTAGTGAGCGGAATTGCCGATGTTTACGAGGCAATAGGTGGACGAAATTCTCGACCACTACCATAGTAAAAAATTTACGGAGAGTTGGCTGAGTGGTCGAAAGCACCTCACTGCTAACGAGGCAGGGGATAAAACCCCTCATGGGTTCAAATCCCATACTCTCCGCAGTGGCATGGCGCAAACGTGTATACGTTTGCGCCTTTTGCTATCTGCGCGAGAGTATGGGATTTGAACCGAGTCGCGGCGAAGCCCGAAGGCGGTAGCCGAGGACCGCGACGAGTGGGGGCGGATTGAGTGAGATATTTTGAGCTTACGAAAAATATCCACGAGAGTCGCCAAATCCCTCAGCAATAGCCGGCCGAAACCTGAATAGGTTTCGGCCGTTTGCTGTTGCGTGAAAGTACAAATAGTACGAACGTACATATTCTGTTGTAGACGCTAGTGAGCTAATGCTACACAAATAATTTTGCAAGATGACCGAATATGTTTCTTAAGGCTTATTTGTATCGACAAAAAAGTGGAGCCAGTAGTGCAGACATCATCAACCACGAGAATAGTACAGTTTTGTAATTGCTGAAGGAGTATTTCATTAGCTTTAAAAGCATTACTCGTGTTCTTTAAGCGCTCACTTCTTGGCAGCGAAGTCTGGGGTTTCGTCTCGTGTATTCGTTTACAAAGTTCAGGCTTAATCTGTATCCCGGGCCTTTTTTCTAGTTGTTTTACTACCTCATGTACTTGGTTGTAGCCTCGGTCACGTTCCCGCTTTATACCAAGTGGTACCGGTAGTACAATGATTTCTTCTTCGAGCATCGAAAGATATTCATCTAGCAGAGTCGCTAATAAATGGCTTGCTTTTTTGTTGCCATAAAATTTGTTTTCAGTAATGAGAGTTCGAATAAGCGGGTCGTTGTACTCTGAGAGGCATACATACTCATGATGGTGATGATGCCGGTATAAACTTCGAACGGTTTGTGCAGATGTGTCACGAACCACCCGCTCCGTTTTACGGAGAGGGAAGAGGGTGTCAATAAGAAACGTAATTATCTTCATCTGTAAGCTTTAGTATATCCTTGACATGATACAATGATGACATATTTATCATGAATGCGTTCCGTGATTTTTTGCAAAGTCTCTCACCATCTACGTCGGGGAATGTCGTAGTTGGGATTGACGTAGGTTCATCTTCAATCAAGGTGGTGCAGCTTGAGGAGCAAAAAAACGTGCTCACACTCACAACCTATGGTGAAATTCAACTAGGACCATATGCCAATAAGGATATCGGACAGTCGGTTGTTCTGAGCCCAAAACAAGAACAGGAGGCGTTGGTTGATGTACTGCGTGAATCAGCCGTCATTGCAAAAAATGCCGTATTTTCTATGCCTCTCTCTTCTAGTTTTGTAACTAACACGTTGGTCGAAGCTGATCCAAAGGCCGATATCTCTGCCTTGGTGAGAGTGGAGGCCAGAAAGGTTATTCCAATTTCATTGAGTGAGGTTACGCTTGATTGGGCTGAAATGGAATTTGAAGACGGACAAAAAGATGGTATGAAACGAGAGGTATTAATTGCGGCTATTCAGAATTCTGCTCTTGAACGCTTCAAGACATTGACACAGTTCGCTGGACTTTCTGTGCCACCTACCGAGATTGAGTGTTTTAGTGCTATCAGAGCTCTTCATACTGAAGGGAGCGAGAATATTGCTATCGTCGACATTGGAGCCACCTCAACAAAGTTATATGTAGCTAAAAAAGGTCTTCTTATGCGGATGCATCGAATTCGAGTCGGAGGAGCGACAGCCACAAATCGCATTGC
>JAIYEC010000025.1 GCA_027487145.1 bacterium
TACCGCCAATATAGTTCTGGGTTCAAACTTCCTCTCTGGAGATGGAGGGGATGAGGGAGTGTTTGTGGATGCGAGTGGGAGAGTTGGAGTAGCGACAACAACTTTTTCGTTTAGTGATCGATTTAGGGTAGCAGGACAGTCAACATTCTCTGATGATTTCAACCCTCTGCTTGTTAGAAATACCAGTGGGACAGAGCGATTCGAGGTGTCAACAAATAACAATACAATAGATATTGTTGGTTTTGCTATAAACAACCTTCTGTCAACTAATTTGCAGTTTTACGGCGCAAGCGGGTCAGGATCAACTAAATTTGGAGGAAATAATTTCAATTTCCCAGCTCGATTATCGACCGCAGGTACTACAAATGATAATACAGCTAATGCTTTCGCTGCGCTAAATTCGAGTGATACTACATTATTCTTAGTTCGAAATGACGGTAACGTCGGAATCGGCACCTCAAATCCAATCTTCCCACTTGAAGTAAATGGTAGTGGTACTAATCAACTCACTGGCGCATTAACTGATGCTGGTGGACGACAGGGAACCTTGGCACTAATTGGTAACTCTAGTTCAGCTGGAGCTGGTGGAGCGCTTCTCTTCGGTAATACGCAATCAAATAGCGCTAACTCAGTTGGGTTTGCAGCGATTAAAGGGTTATTGACTGATGGTTCTACAAACACCGCAGGTAATTTGGTATTTTCAACTCGAAACCTCACATCTGATACATCACTGACAGAACGTCTCCGCATCACCGCCGCTGGTAACATCGGAATCGGCACCACCAATCCTCTTGCTCGTCTTGTGGTACAGGATGCAACTTCAAAAGACGGTACTATTCGTCTTGGGGATGATCCTGTATATTACGGAATAATGAACCATACCTTCCTGACGGGAGAGGTTAGATTCGGTAGTATAGGAACCGGTACGTTTACGACTCTGTACTCCTCTAGTGCAGAACGCCTCCGCATCACCGCCGCTGGCAACATCGGTATCGGCACCTCAACTCCAGGCGCTCTCCTCGATGTCCAAGGTGCTGCACAGTTTGGTACCGGTAACGTCAACCTCATTACAGCAGCTGGTCAACTCGCTGGTCTTTCAAGCACCTTTGTAGCAGCTGGTACGTCGGCTAACTTCGATGGCATCATTAGTGACAATACTGGATCAGGTGCGCTGGTGTTTGGAACCTCACCGACCTTGACCACACCAAACCTCGGTACTCCATCAACACTTGTTGGTACCAACATTACTGGTACAGCTTCAGGATTAACTGTAGGTAATGCTGTTAACCTTAGTACAAACAGAACTAACTGGGCAACAAATGGAACTATTTCTGCAGTAGTCGGTCAGCTCAGTTGGAAGCATTATGGTAATGGACACACTATATTTGATGCTTCAAATAGTACCGCTCCAGATGGTTCTACAATTAGTAATACTAATGCACAAAATGCCTGGACTTCTACGTATCCAACACTGATGGGGTGGAATGGATCTAACACCTACGGGGTGCGGGTAGATTCGGCTCGGTTGGCAGATACTGTCACCACCAACGCCAACCTAAGTGGTGTGGTGACATCAAGTGGAAATACTACTTCATTTGGTTCATTTGGATCAGGTACCTTTGCAGCTGCGTTAACTGATGAAACAGGATCTAGCAACGTTGTCTTCTCAGCTTCACCAACCTTTACCGGAACAGTGAACACAGCCGCTCTCACCGCGTCAGGAAATCTAACCCTCTCTGGCACTGCTGCTAATATTCTCCTTGGTTCAAACTTCCTCTCGGGAGATGGTGGGGATGAGGGAATTGCGGTTGATGCTAGCGGAAATGTGACTGTAAGTGGGTATGGGTTCTTTGACGGGGAGGGATTAGCTACCGATCTTCGAGTTGGAGCTCTCTATGGAGATTTAGGACTTTATATTAACACTGGTTATAATATGCAGTTTGATGTCGCAGACAGTGCTAGAGATTTCCAGTTTACAAATGCTAATACAGCGCGACTCACTATCGATGGTGCAACGGGTAACCTTGATATTCCAGCAGGAGATATTTCAGTATGTTCTGGTGGTGCTTGTGCAAGCACACAAAATGGTGATGGTACCATTACTGCTGAACGATCAATTGTTTCTGAAGAAGGAACTCTTGGTACGACTGGCGCAATCACTGTTAACTGGGATGATGGTAATCAACAGCGAGTGAATAGTAGTACTGGTAATATGACATTCAGCTTCTCTAATGCAACCGCTGGTCAGACTCTGAGGTTGGTAGTCTGTTTTGGAGGAGCTCACACTATTACTTGGCCTACGATCAGGTGGGCAGGAGGGACTGCACCGACCCCTACTTCAACGAGTGGTAAATGTGATGTGTTCTCATTCCTTTATACTGGTACTGAGTACTTTGGTCAGTCATCATTAAACTTCTAACGTACATATATATGTATCAGAACCAATCACCAAAAATAAATATTCTACAATATCTCGGTATGGGCATTTTTGTGGTAGGTGTTGTATGGGGTATATTGCTTAGTATTGATTGGTTGGGAAACTATCTTGCACCGCCGGTAACTGTCTCAGAAGAGGTCATTCCTGATTTTTTGCAATTGAAATCACGACCGCAAGACGTGTTGTATGCTGAAGCGTATGTAAATAGCCGTGGGGAAGAGGAGTTACGGTATGCCTATGCCACGGGAGGAGTGGAGTCGGTCGATGGCGAAGCTATTGACCGACGGACGCCTAACTCTCGAACCGAGGTTTTGTCGGTTGAACAAAAAGGAAATGAAAAAATTGAAACTCTTTCTACTAGCTTTTACTCAGCCCCACAGTTTTATGAAGATAATGGACAATGGCGACAGATAGAGTATGCCACCACGACACCAGAAGTTTTTTCGGCTTCGGGAGCAATCCAGTATGTACAGCGTCGTGAGTGGTGGGAGCGGTTACTGCCTGGCCAGCCACTCTTTGCTCAGACGTCTACGTTTAGACCTGATCCTAACACTGAGACAAGTAGTGTGGATGGATTTGTCGCTATGGGGGATCAGTCACCTGATTGGAGTGTTTATAATAAATGTTCCGCTGTCAGGGATGATATAAGTGGAAATGCATTAGGAGACAGTGACGTTAACTTTACTGTCGGAGTAACCCAAACAGCATTTGATTTCCCTCCACTTCTTGATAATCAAGGAGAAGACGAGTTTGGTTGCGAAATTTCTAGAGGTTTTTTCTTGTTCGATACCTCAAGTTTGCCAAATGATGCAGTAGTGAGTGCTGCAACATTACAAGTGTATGTAAACTCTAGATCTGGGTCAGAGGAAGCTGTTGTGACATCCTCAAATCCAGCTTCAAATACAGGACTGGTTCTTGACGATTATCCAGATGTAGGCACAACGCTCCTCTCTAATACTATTAGTGTCGCAAGTATGACTACCGGGGCGTATAACACGTTCACTTTGAATGCAACAGGTATGACAAATATTAGTACAACCGGGGTAACAAAAAAGGCTATCAGGATGAAGAATGAGATTGACGCTACTTTTTCATCAATTATAAGTGGTGGCGTAGTTGATAATTTTAGCCTTCGCGCGGCGGAGACTACAGGAACATCCCAAGATCCGCGACTTGATGTCACCTATACAGCAAGCTCATTCTCGATTGGACAGTGGTTCCCATTTTGATTTGATACAATATATATATGAAAGCCTTTAAACAGTTCGTCTTTTATAACAACACTATCCCCATAGCGTTTGGGATCTTATTCCTTGGCGCAGGCGCCACCTTTGCTGCTAGTGAAGATGCTAGGGAAGTAGTGGTACAAGAAACACAGAGGGTAGTATCTACAGATAATTCATACCTCTTAGACACAACTATTACCGACGCTACAGTAGATATTACAATTAAGGGCGTGACTGAAGATGCGGATTCATACTATGTCGAGTATGATTTGGCTAGTATTGAACTGAAAGATGCCGTTTGGCAGCCTACCACTCGAACCCTTACACTCACGGTAAGTAAAGATTCAGTAGTAAGTCGAGACCTTGGTCTGTATGCAGAGGAAGAGCTGGCTGAGGTACATGGTGCAGAAGTGCGTCAACTCAAGGAAATCCAGAAACAAGAACGTGCGTCTGGTGTTACTTATAAAGCACTGGCGACTGAGTATAGTGGACTAGTGGGTCAGTTCCTTGATCCTTCTCAAGAAGTGTTTCCTGGTTACAATCCTTTGATTGATCCTCAAGTAGGAGTGCCACTTTCAAAAGATCAGGAACGAGCTCATGAGGCTGTGCGGAGGCTTATAGAGGAAGAGCGAGAAAAGCGGGAGCGAGAGCAGGCGGTACCAGACGGACCATCTCAAGACGAATCACCATCAGGCAACACTGAAGAACCATCACCTGAGTCGACCCCAGAACCAGCTCCAGAACCAGCTCCTGAAGCACCACCGGTTATTGAACCGGTAGTGGAGCCGTCACCTAGTGAGCCTCCATCTGACCCCGGAAATGGCAGTACTGAAGCTACTTAGACTTATACACAGAAACGCTAATTTCCATACCAAAAACACTTTAATTGGTATAAAATAAGTGTAATTAATATATTTATTATGCAGCTCACACAACAACATCTTATACTATCTGCAAAACAAGCTTTTGTGCTTTCGTTAGCAGGAATTGTGACTTTAGTTAGTACATTTATGGTCTTTGAACCAAAAATTAGTCGTGGACAAGCTGCTGTGACACCAGATTTTCGTATCCGTCAGACAATTACCGCTGAGACTTCTTTCTTAGTTAATCCCGCGAACGTCACTATGGTGGGGAGTATTGCTGGTCTCTCTGGTGGTAATGCTACTGGTACTACTCGGTACGTAGTTCGTTCAAACAATGCAACTGGGTATTATGTCGATATTAGCTTCTTTGATAACCCTGGTCCACATGCTATGCGGGGTGATATCGATGGAGGTGCACAAATTAGAGATTACGGGGGTGATGTAGCTGGTCAACCTTCATTTAACCTCACCGCTAGTACCGCAGCGCAGTTTGCGTACTCAAACTATTCCTCAACTACGTCTGATACCGACGACTCATTTCTCAGTAACGGAACAAGTGCTTGCAATACTGGAATCACACAGGTAATCGGTCGTTGTTGGAAGTCACCAAGCACAACTGGCTTTAGAATAATTGACCGAAACACCGCGGCTGCATCTGGCGCAACCTCGACACTTTACTTCCGTGTTCGGGTACCGTCTAACCCAAATCCAATCCCAACTGCTCAGACATACACTGCCACCGCCACCTTGTCAGTCTTTGTTCAGTAGGCTATTCTGTAGTCACCTATTATGACTACCTCTTTGAAAACAGTTATCTGTCTTTTGACACTTGTCATAGCCCTGCCAGTCTTTGCGCAAGAGTCTGCTACTACTAGCGAATCAACCGCAGCCGGTCGTTGGTACCAAGTAGAAAAAATTGAAGGTGATATAGCAGTAGGAGACTTTGTAGTTGGTCCTGGTCGAGCAGAAATAAATGCCAAGCCTGGTGAAACAATCGTCGAAGAAATTATCATCACTAACAGAATTAGCGATGATAGAGTCTTTACCCTGACTGTCGATGATATTACCGGATCGACTGACGGAAGTAGTTCGGTCTCTCTCACAAACGGGGTTCGAGGGCCATATAGTATTCGGGACTATATTTCGTTTCCGGAAAATTCTATTACCTTAGATTTGGGAGAGCGAGCTCGTATCCCTGTTACAATTAAAATCCCCCAAGATGCAGAGCCTGGAGGTCTTTACGGGAGTGTGCTGGTATCTACTGACAGAACATCTGAGTCTGGACCAAATGGTTCCCGAACTCCTATCATGGCTCGAATTGGGTCACTCTTTTTTGTAACAATTGATGGTGCAGTTGAAAGATCAGGAAAGTTGACCGGCATTGCAGCTATTGATGGTAAATCATGGTATGAAAAGGGACCTATAAATCTTGGTATTTCTTATGAAAATACTGGTTCAGTGCATCTTAATCCCTACGGTGAATTATCAATCAGAAACATGTTCGGTGAAGAAGTTGGTTTTGTAGAGCTCGAACCATGGTTTGTCTTACCAAAATCTCTTCGAACGAGAGAGGTTGCTTGGGACAGAGAATTTTTGTTTGGTAGGTATGTCATTACTGCTCGAGTTAATCGAGGGTATGATGATGTGGTAGATGAGATGTCGACGACATTTTGGGTATTACCGTGGAAAATCACTCTGGGAACTTTTGCGGTACTGTTCATTATTATTTTCTCTATCCGGGCATTTTTCCGCACCTTTGAATTCAAACGAAAATCTTAAGTGGTACACTTAGGGCTACATGAAGGCTTCACTTTTTTCAGTCAGCGCCATCAGTGCGATACTCACTATTACTACTCTTCTTTCACTACAGCTTGGGTTTGCTCAAGTAGCGTCCAGCACGAACTATCAATTACAGAGTGATAGTATTAACTTTGGTGGGGGTTTTTCTAGTAGTACAAACTACCGACAAGAAAGCACGTTTGGTGAGATTGGTACCGGGCAAAGTAGTAGTACTAATTATATGCTTCGAGCAGGGTATCAGCAGATGCAAGAGGTATATCTTAGCATCACGGCACCATCTGACGTTACTATGAGTCCGAATCTCGCAGGTATTACTGGTGGTACAGCAAATGGTTCGGCGACGGTGACAGTCACCACTGATAGTCCGGCGGGGTATAGTCTAAGTATTCAGAGCTCTACTAGTCCAGCTATGCAAAGTACGTTGGGTACAATACCAGACTATAATCATGGGTTGGACGCAGATTTTACGTTTTCAGTAGTACCAGGATCTGTGTCATTTGGGTTTTCACCATCAAGTGTTGATGTGGTGTCTGCATTTAGAGATAACAGCTCAGTGTGTGGAGTAGGTTCACTTGATACACCGCTTGCCTGTTGGGCAGGATTGTCAACTACTCCAACGATTATTTCACAAGGAGCTAGATCAAATCACCCTTCAGGTGCAACAACAACAATGCACTTTCGGGTGGGTGTGGGAAGTGGTTCTGGGGTAATTGCTGGTCAATATACAGCTACCACTACTTTGACCGCGCTCCCACTATAAGAGATATATGACACGAGCATTAGTTTATCTTCTCATCCTTGGTCTTACCGCATCATCTGTATACGCTCAGACTGATAGTAGTAATTTCTCAATTCGAGTGTTTGGTGGGACCGATACTGAAGCACCTACAACACCGGTACTGTCGGGTTCAGTTATTTCTCAAAACCAGGTCAATCTTTCCTGGTCAACGCCTGTCGACAATTTTTTTGTTTCGGGGTATGTGTTATTTCGTGACGGACTCCCGATTGCAACAACATCGCAGGTCTCATATTCAGATGTTGGTTTAATTGCTTCTACTACCTATACATATGCTGTTAAAGCATTTGACCCCTCATTCAATTACTCATCTTCGTCAAATGTTGTGGTGCTGACAACACCTGATAATCCCTCACCTCCAGCACCAAATTCAGATTCAAATGGAGGCACAGCAACCAGAGTAGTGCTCAATAACATTGAGATAAATCCCACCGAACGGTCAGCTCAGTTTTTGGTTCAGACAGTTCGTCCAGCTCGATTTGAAATACGGTGGGGGAGAAGCAACGCGTATGAGCTTGGATACACAGTTAATGATATATTCGTCAGTTCTTACGAGACGACACTCAGAGATCTTGAGCCAGGGACAAAGTATTACTATGAAGTAGTTGGGTATACGCCGTTTGGTTTGGCGACGGTGTTAGAAAAAGGATCATTCTCAACGATACCGGTAACGGAATCATTTCCTCCGGTAAATGTTAGTGGATTTATAGCTGTTCGAGATGGTGCGGATGTTCGTCTGATGTGGGAAGTACCTGCCGGAGAGAATATTGCTTCGATTAAAATTGTACGAAGTCATTTAGGGTTCCCGGCCCATGCGCAAGATGGTGTAGTGATCTACCAGGGTTTGGGTACTGAAATCAAAGATAACGATATTTTAAATCAGTTTTCGCCGGTGTATTACAGTGCCTTTGTGATAGATAAAACAGGAGCTGTTTCTTCAGGAGCCGTAGCGCGAGTGTATGCCGTGCAACCGGGAGTACCCGATTCAAGCGATATCACCATTCCTATTCCTAGTGGTCTTGATGGTGAGATAAAAGAAGAAACTATAGCTTCAACTTCGCCATATGTTTCAGCGGGTACACGTATGCCGCAACTTGATGAGATTTTTATTTTACAAAAAGAAGAGCGAGTCCCGCTAGCAAAGCAGGGAGTTACACTTGATAGTGAGGCGCCTTTTCTTATCTCAATTCCTAAGAGTGCTGTATCAGAAAATCTTAAAACCATCATTGCATCATTGAGTGATCCAACCGATAGCAGACGGACGTATTCTTTTATGCTTCGAATTAATAAAGATGGTACGGCATATGAAGCGGTGCTTCCACCAACGCTTCTTGAGGGAGTTTCAAGACTTATCATTGATATCTATGATTATGAGTCACATATCGTGGCAAATTATCAAAAGACCATTACCTTTAAACAGTCAGAGGTACATAATCAGGTGCCAGTTTTCCCAGATCAAATAGTACATTCATTTATGACATACGGATGGATGGTGGCAACGCCGCTTTTGTTGTTGATGGCGATGTGGTTATGGTTCAGGCGGAGAGCTACCGTGATTGAGGATAAGCTCTAGTGAATTTGTTTTCGGTACCTTGTATAGTAAGGGAAGTTAAAAAGTATAAATAGTTTAGTATGGCACGAGTAGCAATAAATGGTTTTGGTCGAATTGGACGTACGTTTTTTCGGGCGGCCTATGCGCACCCTGATATTGAGATTGTGGCGGTAAACGATCTTGGAAGTATCGAAAACCTAGCGTACTTGCTCACGTACGATTCAGTGTATGGTCGTAGTCCGTTTGAGGTAAAAGTTGAAGGAAAGGACTTGATTATCGATGGTAAAAAAGTGACCTTCTGCCAAGAGAAAGATCCAGCTACGCTGCCGTGGGGGAGTATGAATATTGATGTAGTGGTGGAATCAACCGGCTTTTTCACGACCTATGAAGGGTCAAAGAAGCACCTTCAGGCTGGAGCTAAAAAAGTGGTAATCTCAGCACCGGTAAGCGATGATCCTGTCGCAGCTGGAGTATCAGGCGCCACAGTGCTCATGGGGGTAAATGAAGATAAGCTTGCGACCTGCCAAATTACCTCAAATGCCTCATGTACTACAAATGCCACCAGCCCGCTTGTAGCGATCTTAAAAGAAGCGGTTGGTATGGAAAAAGCTCTGCTTAATACCACTCACGCATACACGGCATCACAGACACTCGTTGATGGTCCGTCAAAGAAAGAATTCCGTGATGGGAGAGCAGCTGCCTTAAACATCATTCCTTCTAGCACTGGTGCAGCAAAGGCAACCACGAAAGCTCACCCAGAACTAGCTGGAAAGTTCGATGGTATTGCGATTCGAGTACCGGTACCAGTAGGATCACTGGTTGATGTTACGTTTATTTCATCCCGAGATACAACGGTTGAAGAGGTGAACGCTGCGCTCGTGAAGGCCGCAGCAGACCCAAAGTGGAAGAACATTTTTACTGCTACCAGTGAGCCACTGGTTTCTTCAGATATTATTGGATCACGGGTTGGTTCAATCGCTGATCTTTCTTTTACCCGAGTGGTGGGAGGAAATCTGGTAAAAGTATTTGCCTGGTATGACAATGAGACAAGTTATACGCAGACTCTGGTTGAGCACGTGGCAGCAGCAGCTCGGACACTAAAATAATATGGTAGATACATCACTTATTCTTCATATTGCGACAGATCACGCGGGTCTTTCTCTGAAGCAAGAAGTGGTGTTGTGGTTAAAGGAATTGGGGTATCAGGTGATTGATCATGGTGCCCATGTCTATGACGATGAAGATGACTTTCCTGACTTCATTAGTAAAGCGGCTCGGGCAGTGAGTCAGAATCCTGCTCATGCTAAAGCGGTTATCTTTGGTGGTTCCGGGCAAGGTGAGGCTATGGTAGCCAATCGGTTTCCACACGTGAGGGCTACTGTGTACTACGGTGGCACCCTTGATATCATTACACTTTCTCGCGAACATAATGATGCCAATGTCCTTTCAATCGGAGCTCGCTTTGTTTCTGTCGAGGAGACAAAACAAGCTATCAAACTGTGGTTAGAAGTATCGTTTGATGGACAGACAAAACGAGAACGGAGAAATCAAAAAATTGAAAGCGTAACTCGGTTAGTATGAATATACCTAAAGTACCAATTGTTCCAGCTATCATACCAGCGTCTGCGACTGAGATAATTACGTTTACCCAGAAGCTTACCTTTGTGCATGAGATACATATCGATATCGTCGATGGAGATTTTGTACCCGCCGTGTCATGGCCGATTGGAACAACAGACACACCGCTTCAAGTGAAGTCCTTTACTGATGCGTTTACCCTTGAGGTTGATCTGATGATCAAAAATCCTATCCCAGCGGCTCGAGCTTGGGAGCAGGCTGGGGCAGATATGATTGTCTTTCATGTTGAGACAGTGGATGAAGCGTCTTTTACTGATTTTTGTAAGCATACTTCAGTGTCTGTTGGTGTTGCGTTTCATGATCAGACTCACATTGATAGTCTTAAGCCATATCTTCCATCGGCTGACTACATCCAGGTTATGGGTATAGAGCAGATCGGAGCCCAAGGACAACCGTTCTCTTCTCAAACACTTGAAAAGGTGGCAACTTTAAAAAGTCTATACCCTCACATCCCAATCAGTGTTGATGGGTCGGTAAATAAAGACACTATAAAACAAATTATAAACGCCGGAGTCGACAGAGTTATCGTCGGTTCGGCCATTAGCCGGTCCGAAAATATGATAGAGGCTTATAATCAGTTAGTCGCTATTGTGAATGAATAAACTACCTCTGACACTTCGTCTGGTATACTAATCTTGTTATATGAAGTACCTTACGGGAGAAGAAGTGCGAGCACTCGAGCTTAAAGCAAACGAGATTCGTCAGAGTATTATTGAAATGCTAACCGAGGCAGGTAGTGGTCATACTGCGGGACCACTTGGTATGGCTGACGTGTTTACCTTGTTGTACTTTGCTGTACTCAAACACGATCCAAAAAATCCAGATTGGGACGAGAGAGATAGACTGATTCTTTCAAATGGACATATTTGTCCGGTTTTGTATGCCACGATGGCACATGCAGGCTACTTTCCGGTGGAAGAACTCATGACTCTGCGAAAGCTCGGTACTCGTTTGCAGGGACACCCTCATCGGCAGACACTACCAGGTCTTGAGACGAGCTCAGGACCATTAGGGTCTGGTCTGTCACAAGCGGTTGGTATGGCTCTCGCGGAGCGGATTAATAATCCGTATTCAGCAAAGTATTTCTACTGCCTCACCGGTGATGGAGAATTAGACGAGGGACAAATTTGGGAAGCGTTGCTTCTGGCTGGAAAAGAGAAGCTCAATAACCTTATTATGATTGTTGATCGTAACGGCATTCAAATTGATGGGTACACCAAAGATGTGATGCCGCTTGAACCGCTTGCTGAAAAATTTGCTTCATTTAACTTTGATGTACAAGAAGTAGATGGTCATAACATGCGAGCTTTAAATGATGCGATTGGAAAAGCTCAAGCGGTGTATAGTCAGCCGTCAGTTATTATTGCGCATACGGTAGCAGCCAAGGGGGTTGATGTGTTTGAGCGCGACTTCCGCTGGCACGGTAACCCTCCGGGCAAAGGTCCAGAGGACAGGGTACCAAAAGATAAACAAGCAGAAGTAGCCCTGCAAAAACTTCGTACTTTAGCAGGCATGATAACGTCGCATGATCACTCATAATATGTTTGCCTCACACCTACAACCAAATATTGCTACTGAAGCACCAAAAAAAACTTCTACCAGAGTTGGGTACGGCGAAGGTCTCTTAGAAGCAGGGAAGCGCGATCAACACGTCGTCGCGCTCTGTTGTGATCTTACCGAATCGACCAAGACAGATGCATTTGCGAAGGAATTTCCAAAACGCTTTGTTCAAATCGGGATTGCCGAGCAAAACCTCGCATCAGTTGGCTCTGGAATGGCAGCGATGGGGAAGATTCCTTTTATTGCATCATACGCAGCTTTTTCACCCGGTCGTAACTGGGAGCAGATTCGCACCACCATTGCATATAACAACAGTAACGTGAAGATTGTTGGTGCTCATGCAGGGATTTCGGTTGGACCAGATGGAGCAACCCACCAGATGACTGAAGATATTGCTATTATGCGCGCAATGCCAAACATGATTGTGATTGCACCCGCTGACGTTCATGAGGCACGCAAGATGACACTGGCGGTTGCTAAGCACGTTGGTCCCGTTTATTTTAGACTCGGACGCAGTGATACACCGGTGGTTACGACTCCGGAGTCACCATTTGAAATTGGGAAAGCAGAACTTTTATATACTAAAACACCAGGGAGAGAAAAGAATATCGGTATTGTTGTAACTGGCTCACTCCTTTATAACGCGCTTATAGCAGCGGTAGAGCTTGAGAAAGAGGGAATTGGTGTATCGGTTCTTCATATGGCAACGATTAAGCCACTTGATACAGAAGCGCTTCTCGCTCTTGCTTCAACTCATGACGCACTGGTGACAGTTGAAGAACATCAGATTATCGGTGGGCTCGGGAGTGCGGTAGCAGAGTACCTTAGTGGGACAAAGCCAACCAGAATCGAACGGATTGGAATCAACGATAGCTTCGGACAATCAGGTGAACCAGATGAACTGGTGGCGCATTATGGGATGGATATACCTTCAATTGTTTCAGCCGCCCGTCGTTTGTACTAGAATTAATTAGATAATAAAAGACCACCTAGGAATAGGTGGTCTTTTTGTCTGGATTTAATCAATCTTCTTTGCGACGTAGTCAGCTGGGCGGTTAGCGAGATATTCTTCTAGCTTGGCGCGAGTGAGAAGTCCGGCCTGGGCACCGACTTTTTGTACAACAGACATGGAGTTGATTGGTCCCCATGCGAGCGCCTCGTCTGGGGTCTTTCCAAGGGCGATAGCAGCCGTGAAGGTTGAGGCGAATGAGTCACCAGCTCCGGTGCGATCGACTGGTTCGGCTGGATCTGGATACATTGGCATGAACCACGCTTGTCCCTCGGCATCAAGAGTATACGCACCATTTGGCCCATCGGTAATTACAGGAATCTTTGGACCAAGCGCCTGCAACTGCTTTAGGAGTGTTGGCATATGTTGTTCGGTAGTCTTTAAGATTTCTTGAGATTCTTCTTTATTGCAGAAGAAGATTTCGGTCACTTCATAGACATCTTTTAGTTCTACTGTACCAAGTTTAATCTGGAAGGTACCTGGCTGAAAGACTAACTTTGTTTCAGGGTGCTCTTTCACATAGGTAGCAATCTCATGGTGGAATGCTAGTCCGTGCTCACCAACTGAAGAAAAGTAAATGTACCGTGGCGGGACTGGAAAATCAGGAAGGGAGTATGGATATGTCTCGTGTTGAATGAGGATAGTGCGCTCAGCCCCGTAGCGAAGAACATAGTGGTAGTTGGTGATTTTTCCTTCGTGGACTTTTACAAAGTCAGTGGCAATTCCTTCTTGTCGCAATGCGTCAAGACATTCTTTACCGAATTTGTCATGACCGATATCAGACACAAGCGCAGTCTCAAGCCCAAGACGATGGGCTGAAACAGCGGCGTTTGGTGAATTACCAACTGCTGGAACAACCACAACACTTTTGTATGGGACTTTATTTCCAAACGGCATTTGTAGAGTCTTTCGTCCAGTATCCATATCAATAGATACGTCTGCCTGGTCTTTTTCAAGTTCAATAAAAGCATCCATAAGGATGTCGCCGATGGCTACAAAATCATATTGGTGTGACATATATAGGGATTATAGCAGTTAAACTGTTGTGATTTTCACATCCTGTAGGAAAACTACGCTGACGATATGAGAGAAAATTTGTTACTATACTAGTAATGTTACGTACAACTTTTGCCGTTTTCTTGTGCTTCACTGTTTTTCTTTCTGCTATCCCGACGGTCTTTGCTGAAACTGATGCTGAGCGAAAAGCTCGACTCGAAACAGAGTTACGTCGAGTGGAAGCTGAGATTGCGGCTCAGCAAGTATTGGTAGATGGAAAGCGTGGTGAGCGTCAGTCACTTGAACGAGACCTGTCTATTATCGAAGGTGAGATAAAGCAGGTGCAGTTAGGAATCCAAGCCCGGTCACTCGCTATCGAACAACTCTCAGACCAAATTGGTGAAAAAGAGGTGGTGTTATCAATTCTCGAAGAGCGACTCAAGGAGCAAGAGAATTCTCTAGCGGATTTGGTACGCAAATCTGCTATGGCAGAAGAGTATACCTTGGTTGAGATGATGTTGAGCAAGAAAAATCTTTCAGATTTTTTCTCTGATGTTGCTGTTTATGAAAATCTCAAAGAGTCACTCGCCGAATCATTGGCTGTTCTTCATACCATTAAAGGTGACACTAATGATCAAAAAGGACAACTTGAAGGAAAGCAAGAAACTGAAGCAGAGATGCGACGGATTCAAGAACTTGAGCATGAGCGAGCAAAATTAAAAGAAAACGAGAAAGAGCGGATTCTTACTGTCACCAAAGGGGAAGAGCGACAGTATCAATCTCTTTTGGAGTCACAACAACGAACTGCAGCACAACTTCGAAATGCACTCTTCCAACTTCTTGGTGGTGGTGGAGCAATCGCGTTTCCGGAAGCGGTGCGGCTAGCGCAATATGCTGGAAATGTTACAGGTGTACCGGCAGAGACGATCCTCGCAATTCTTGAACAAGAATCAAACATTGGTTCAAACCTCGGAAGTTGTCTCTTTACTGATCAAAGTAGTAGTCGACCCGTAATGCATCCAACGCGCGATGAGCCAGTATTCAAAGCTATTGCTTCAACACTTGGGTTTGATGCGTACTCACGTAAAGTCTCATGTCCAATTTATCAAGGTGGTGAGCGTGTCGGATGGGGTGGAGCGATGGGTCCGTCACAGTTTATTCCATCAACCTGGGCCATGTACGGAGGATTTGTTAACGCTGGAGGAACCTGGGTATACAGTCAGTCAAGCGATAGAATTCGTGCCATTAATGGTGGAAGTGGTCCTTCAAGTCCATTTAATAATCAAGATGCCTTTATCGCCACGGCGCTTCTCATGCGTGATAATGGTGCAGATGGATCAACTGCTGGAGATCGCCTGGCGGCTCTCCGTTACTACGCTGGTTGGGGCGGGGCTTCAAACCCAGCTAATGCGTTCTATGGTGATCAGGTGATTCAGCGGAAGGCGAGACTCAAGCAAGAAATCCAAATCCTCGGTAATTAAGTCTTTAAAATTGGCGATTCACTTTGTCGCACTACGAAAAAAGACTCTCGCTGGGCACCAGCCCCACTTGAGTCTTTTTTGACCTAATTTTTAAGGAGACCTTAGTCGACTGTAAAAATGGAAATGCCTCTATGGTGCTTGTGCTTCGCGTGACTCATCCAATTTTAAAAACTTAATCAGGATTATGGGTGGTTGCCAAATCGATAGTTTCTGATATAGTTTTGCGCGTAAAGAGTAGGTGCTTCTCCTTACTATATTCCAGTAGTAGCACTATCATATATGATAGTGCTACTACATGAGAAGCGCCGAAGTATTTGCAATATGAAACAAGATATTCACCCAAAGAACTACCGAATGGTAATTTTCCACGATAACACTTCAAATGAACGTGTGCTTGTTGGTTCAACTATCGACACAAAAGCAACTGATACGTGGACTGATGGTAAAGAGTACCCAGTAGCGTACGTTGATGTCACAAGCGCTTCACACCCGTTTTACACTGGTACAGAGAAGACGATGGATACAGCCGGTCGAGTAGAGCGATTCAAGGCTCGCCAGGCGAAAGCGAAGAAGTAAATCATTTGCTTCGTTAAAAATGAAAAAACGCACTCATCGTACACGGAGTACGCCTCGTGCGTTTTTTCATTTTATGCCTCGCATCTGACTCACTTTTTCACTTCCACCAAACAGACGACTGTTTCTTTTTTGTAAATTTCAAGTAGTATACGCACATCAATATGGAATTTTCCCAAGACAAATTGCAAGAGTTTAAAGACAACCCCAAGACCGCTTTTCTGGCGGGTCAATTTGAAGTGCTTGTGCGGCAACTCGCTGAGTCTGAGGCGATGGCAGCTTCGGACCCGGAAATGGCAGAATTAGCTCAAGAGGAAATTGAAGGGCTAAAGAACCAGATGAAACTATCATTTGATGAAATGGATCGTATCATCGAGGCCAGTAGAGAAGAAGAGGTAAAACCCTATGGGGTGGTTCTTGAAGTCCGTGCTGGAGCCGGCGGAGACGAAGCTGGTCTGTTTGCTGAAGAATTGGCGCAAGCATATCTTCGATATGCAGAAAAACAAGGCTGGATGTATGTCACAGAGTACGAGTCACGCTCAGCCAGTGGTGGATACAAAGAAGCTGCCTTTGAAATTGTTCATCCTAATGTCTACGACACATTGCGGTGGGAGACAGGGGTTCATCGAGTGCAGCGGGTGCCGGTAACTGAGAAAATGGGACGCATCCATACGTCAACCATGTCTGTCGCGGTACTTCCGATGCGTAAAAAACCGCTGTTTGAAATCAGTCCATCTGATATCGAAATGGAGTTTTCGCGTGCGGGTGGAGCCGGTGGTCAGAACGTAAATAAGGTAGAAACAGCGGTTCGACTCATTCACAAGCCAACCGGAATTGATGTTCGCAGTCAGTCAGAACGATCTCAGCTTAAAAACCGTGAAAAGGCGATGTCTCTTTTGATGGCGAAGCTTGAAGCAATGCATGATGAGGAAGAAGCCAAGCGACACGCTGATGTTCGAAAAGGGCAGATTGGTACCGGTGATCGCTCAGAAAAAATCCGCACCTACAACTTTCCCCAAAATCGTATTACTGACCATCGTATCAAGGAATCTTGGCACAACATCGAAGGCGTTATGGCGGGGGATATGCAAGCAATTTTTGATAGTTTGGCTGCCTACGCCAGAGGTGAAAGCCTTGCAGAATAAGGCTCTGTGTGGTAATCTTGCGCCGTTAAGCCGAGTAAGGCTTTTTTAGGATTCAGACTGTCAACACAGTTTAATTGTCCAGGAATACACTTATAATAACCGTATTTCAGCACAATAGCTCCACAAAATGAATCCACATTAATATTATTTATGTCAACCAATTCAACATTAATTCAACGCCTCTTCAATGCTGGGGCTCATTTCGGTTTCAAAAAAAGCCGTCGTCACCCAACTGTGGTGCCATACCTTTTTACTACTAAAGAAGGAGTCGATATCTTCGACCTTGAGAAAACTGCAGCAACAGTTGATCAGGTAAAAGAGCTCCTCAAACAAGCTGGTCTTTCTGGAAAGACAGTTCTCTTTGTCGGTACAAAAGATGAATCAGCAAAGATTGTTAAGTCTGTCGCAGAAGGAGTTGGTGCTCCGTATGTAACCAATCGTTGGATTGGTGGGATGCTTACCAATCTTCCTGAAATCAAGAAGCGAATCAATCGTCTTGAAGCCCTTACTCACGAATCTGCGTCTGGAGAACTTGAACGAAAGTACACCAAAAAAGAACGAGTTATGATTGGTCGTGAGATGGACAAGCTTACATTCAATTTTGGTGGCATCAAGGATATGGTGAAGTCACCAGACTACGTTCTCGTGGTTGACCCCCGTCATGATCACATTGCCGTAACAGAAGCAAAAAGTCGAAACGTACCGGTAATCGCTATCATGAGTTCAGACTGTGATGCGTCACGTATCGACTATCCAGTTGTTGTAAACGATTCACTCCAAACGAGCGTTGGACTTGTCCTTGAAGAGCTTGCGGCTTCACTAAAAGAAGGAGCTTCAGCCTACACACCACGTCCAGTAGCTCCACGTGAAGCAACTCGAACCCCTCGCGCGTAAGCCGAAACAAACTTTATTGTTCATTATTTAGCTCATTAAATCGTATGGAAATTTCATCAGCACAACTCAAAGAACTTCGAGACATGACAGGTATCTCAGTGATGCAGTGTAAGAAGGCACTTGAAGAAGCCGGCGGAGACATGGAAAAGGCAGTCATCATCCTCAAAAAGAAGCGAAGTGACGCGGCAGATAAGAAGTCTGATCGAGAAATCGGTGCAGGTGCAGTCGGCTCTTATGTCCATAATACAAATGAGATTGCAGCGCTTGTTCTCCTAGGGTGTGAGACTGACTTCGTATCAAAAAACCCAGAATTTGTGGCACTCTCAAAAGACATTGCAATGCAAGTAGCTGCAACTAATCCTTCATTTATTAACCGCGCTGAGGTTCCTGAGACAGTGATTGAAAAAGCTAAGGAACTATTCATGAAGGAGGTGGTTGATAAGCCAGCTGACATGCAAGAGAAGATTCTTGAAGGGAAGCTCTCTGCTTACTTCAAAGAACAAATTCTTATGGAACAGCCATTCATCAAGAACCCAGATACAACTATCGGTGAGATGGTAACGGGGGCTATTCAGAAGTTCGGTGAGAATGTTCAGGTAGTGAAAATTTCTCGAGTTTCGGTAAAATAAAAGAATGAGCCTTGCAACTGTCGTATTTCTCGTAAGTGCTGTAGCGTTTGCTGGATACGCGTTCCTGGTGAATTTAGAAGAGAAAAACGCCCGCAGATTTGTCTGCGGGCGTTTGCGTGATCGACTAGACACCTCACTTCTGCGACTGGGAAATCAGTTTGAAAATCATTGGAAACATATCTCACGCTATATTTTGCAACTTGGATGGTACTACAGTGTACATCGGGTCCTGCGAGCTATTTTGGCCTTCTTGGTACACGTGTATACCTTCATTGAGAATATTTTTGAGCGAAATCGAGCCCGGACAAAAGAGCTTCGAAAAGAGTTTAAGCGTCAGCTGAGTAAAAAAAGCCATCTTTCTGAAATTGCCGATCATAAGACTAAAACAACGCTTTCGGCCGAAGAGCAGGAAATTTTGAAGACAAAAAAGTTGGAACAAGACCACTAGCATATTTAAAAAAATCTGCTATTATTGCCAGCGTTCATTTGAACAGGCCGACTTAGCTCAGTTGGTAGAGCATCGCATTTGTAACGCGCAGGTCATCAGTTCGAATCTGATAGTCGGCTCTATGAGAAAAAACACAAGCATTGCTTGTGTTTTTTCTTTGAGTAATTTACCGTCTCCATCTTCTACCATTTCCTCGGTTTAGATTTCGAAAGTGAGGTGTTAGAGCGTGGCAGTTAGGGCACAGTAGCCGTAAGTTTGTTTCGGTGTTATTTTCAGCGTCTCCATCAATATGATCGATTTCAAGTGGCACAAGACCAGTTAATTTGTGTCTTACTGACCATCCGCATGAGGAGCAACGTTCTTTGTGTTTTTCAATTAAGTATCGTCGCAGATGTTTTGAGATTAAACGCACTTTTTTACCTCGGTTACCGTCAACCTTCCCAGCTTTCCAAGCGTTAATGTACTCAATAAATTGTTTGTCGTGCTGACACTGGTTAGAGCAATATTTAACTTGCTGTCGAGAGTGTAGCTTTTTTGAGCAAGTAATGCATTCCATAAGAATATAATACCATCACGACATACAACCTGTGGTATTCAGCACACAGGCTACCTTTATTTTACGCCAAAAACACGCTATACTCACAAGTACACATTATGGAGGAGCAAGATAAGTCGCACTTGTTGCCGTACGCCCGGAGAACTGATTTTAAGGTCGGACGTGCTACCGAACTTTCAGGTAAGGATCGTCGTCTGTACCGGTTATTAGAAATTATTCCTGGAGCTCTCTCTTGGACTATTTTGATTGGAATGATTTTGGCTTCAA
>JAIYEC010000075.1 GCA_027487145.1 bacterium
CTGGCGACGTCTGCTTCACACATCACTCGGAGTATCGTTCTTAGTGGCTTTGTATGGTTTAGCCCAATACACTGGATTTGCGAAAGGTACTGGCCGAATTGACAGTACGCTTGGAAACGCGGCATACATGGCTGTGTACATGCTCTTCCATATCTTCATTGCTTTTTGGTTGTTTGTTGAATCAAAGAACAAGACCCATAAAATCATCTATGGTGTATTAGCCGCCATGTTTACCTTTGTGCTTATCGAGACCGGTACTCGTGGTACAGCACTTGGTTTGGCAGTCGGTATCTTGGTGATGTCAGGCTACGTTGGACTCTTTGGGACTAAGTTTGTTGAGTTCCGAAAATATGCGATTGGATCATTTGCGTTATTAGTGATTGGTGTAGCTGGGTTTGTGGTATTCCGAGATTCAGCGATAGTTCAGAGCAATCCAAACTTGGCCCGTATCGCTAATATTTCAATTGATGACTTGAATGTCCGAGCCACTATTTGGGGTATGGCGTGGGAAGGTGTGAAAGAGCGGCCGCTACTTGGCTGGGGTCAGAGTAACTTCAACTACGTATTCAATGAGCAATACGTACCGGCACTTTACGCTCAAGAGCAATGGTTTGATCGATCCCACAATATTGTGATGGACTGGCTGATTGCCGGAGGCTTCCTTGGGCTGATTGCATACTTTAGTTTGTTTGCGGCTTGTCTGTACTATCTCTTTTTGAGTCCGCTTATTAATAAAACTGACGAACGCTTTACCGTTCTTGAACGGGGCGTGTTACTCGGTATTCTCGCGGGCTACCTGACACACAACTTCGTCGTGTTCGATAATATCGTTAGCTATATCTTCTTTGCTATTATTCTCGGTCTTATTCACGCTCGAGTTAGTGAACCGATTAAAGAAATTGAGAAGGTAAAAGTTGACGAGGCTCTGATTGTTCAGTTTGCAGCACCAGTGATGGGAGGCTTACTTATTGCCGTTATCTACTTTGCGTACATTCCAGGTATGGCTGCAGCGAAGGATATCATTCAAGCTATCAGTAGCCAGTCACCTGAGGTGCGGCTTCGTGAATTTGATCAAGCGCTCTCTCGCAACTCATTTGGGCAACAAGAAATTGTTGAACAGTTATCGCAAAATGCCGTGACTGTTATTAGGGATCCAAAAATTTCTAATGAGATGAAGCAGCAGTTCGGCAATCGAGCTGAAGCAGAACTCTTAAAATTAGCTCAAGACAAACCTGGCGATGCGCGTATCCATGTCTTTATTGGGACATTCTACCGAGCAACGAATCAGCTTGAAAAAGCAGCCGAACAAATGGCGCTTGCCCGAGAGCTTTCACCGCAAAAGCAATCAATTATGATTCAACAAGGATTCGTAGATCTTTCGTTAGGCAAAAATGAAGAAGCACTTGGGTTCTTTAAAGAAGCCTTTGAAGCGGATACTCGAAACTTAGAAGCGCGAGAATACTACGCCGCATCACTCTTCTATGCAGGAAAGAACGATGAAGCGATTGCGCTTATGGATAGTGATGCTGCTAAGACTCGTTTTGCTCAAAGCGACTTCCTGTTAGGGGCCGCTAATCAAGCGGGAGCAAAAGATTTCCTGATTGATTTGTTCAAGACACGAATTGAGAAAGCCAAAGACAATGCGCAAAACTGGGCTACATTGGCATTCTTGTATCACGAGATTGGTGACAAAGAGAACGCACTAAAGACACTCGAAGATGGGAAGGTGGCTGTTCCGTCGTTCACCAAGACCGCTACGTGTATTAGTGAAAACATTAAGAACAATCGAACACCAGACGAGGGTTGTACCCAAGCCGGAGCTACCGGTGCAGGAGCAGCACTCAAGCAATAACAACATGCCTGAAGGCATACAAAGACACGTATCACTCGATCAATACACCACCTTGCATGTAGGTGGTGTTGCTGATTTTGTGGCTGAAGTAAAAAATCTCGCTGAGCTTACACAAGCGCTCGCATTCGCACAAACACACACAACTAGCTCACCGCTTATTCTTGGTGGAGGGTCTAATGTACTTATTAGTGACGAAGGATACCGAGGGCTCGTTATCCGTATGTGCTCAAAAGGGAAGGTAGTTGTTTCAGAAACAAAAGACGAAATTCTTCTTACCGTGCAAGCAGGTGAACCGTGGGATGAGTTGGTTGCGTATACCGTTACCCAGGGTTGGTCTGGTTTAGAGAACCTGTCTGGTATACCAGGAACGGTTGGGGCTTCTCCAGTTCAGAATATTAATGCCTATGGAGCATCAGTGGCCGATACTATCGTATCGGTTGAAGTTTTTGATTCAATTGAGGGTGTGATAAAAAATCTCTCGCACGCAGCGTGTCAATTTGGATACCGTGACAGTGTCTTCAAACAACCTGCTGGCAAAGGATTAATTGTCACAAGCGTGACGTTTCGGCTATCGCCTGAAGTTAGTACTAATCTCTCGTACCGTAGCTCATCACAAAGTATCGCTCGGTATCTAGCAGACAAACAGATTGAAATACCAACTCTGCAAAATATTCGAGAAGCAATTTTATATGCACGCAGGAACATTGGGATGTTAGAAGGGCAATTTCGATCAGCTGGTTCATTCTTTAAAAACACAATTGTCTCAGATGAAGAGTTTGCACACATTGAGCACATCGTGGCCACGCACTACGTTGAGTTAGGTCAAAAAATGTCACCGTGGTTTTGGAAGTTACCGTCACAACAGGTAAAAGTATCTACGGCATTTCTCATGGAGTGTTCTCCGTTTAATAAAGAAACCTATGGTATTAAACGCTTTAATGACGTTGTAGGTCTTTCTCCAAAGCACTCACTTTCAATTGTGACTGAACCTGGTGCGACGGCAACCGATGTTGTTACCTTTGCTGAAGAAATTATTTCCGCCGTAAAAAAAATATTTGCTGTAACCATTGAAGCAGAAGTAAATTTTATTTCTTCGTAAACACAAAAATTTTTTAGAAATAAAAAATAAAAATTTTATAAATTATTTTTTAAAAAATTTTTTTAAAAAAGTTTTCCACATAAAAATTTTTTAAAAAATTGTTTTTAATTTTTTTTCAAGAGATAATAAATGTAAAGCAAATATCTTCTCACTGATTTGTTCTTTGATGTAAAGAAGATGTTGCGGTCGACATTATAAAAACTATTCTCACCACATTTATGCCAGCAAAAAAGAAGGTAGCAAAGAAGGCTCCTGCAAAGAAGGTAGC
>JAIYEC010000063.1 GCA_027487145.1 bacterium
ACTGCAACGCGATTTGACGCAAAGGTAGTTGGTCCAATCCCACTACCAACGCAAATCAAAAAGTACACAGTGAACCGATCGACGTTCGTTCACAAGGACGCACGAGAACAATTTGAGATGCGAACACACAAGCGTGTGATCGACATCTTGAATCCCGGTCCTAAAGTGGTTGAGGCTCTCACGAACCTCTCACTTCCGTCTGGTGTGAATATTGATGTAAAAATGATGTAGTTGATTTGAGTAAACTCAAATCAACTTCAAAGACAAAAGCCGCGCCCAAGGGTGCGGCTTTTGTTATCCCCAGATGCCCACATTAGGTATCTTGAAGAAAATTTCAGAGGGAGTATTATGTATGGACGACGGAGGGCGTGCTAGCAATAGCATGCCCTTCTCTGTCGTAGTATGAAGCGTGCGACACCGGTTGCACTCTCTATACTTTATTAGAAATAGTTCTTTCCGAGAAGTGGTCTAGAATGTTGCTGTAAGCGACGTTTGTAGCCAGATTCTAGATTACTTCTCACTGTTCTTTAATCAATCATTCAACATATTTATCTATGAATGAACAAGATTCAGTGGTAACCCCACAAACTAATGAGATGTTTAGTAGTGAACATGGATGGATGGTCCAATGTTTAAGTCTCGCAGCCCTCGGGCTCATGACGTACTTACACATTGCTCCCATGATCGCATAGTCATGAGATAGCATTTCATGAAACGCCTCGTAGCTTCTAGCTAACGAGGCGTTTTGCTATCTTAAAATAAAAAGAGGGTCCGGCCACATGTTGTGGCCGGAACCCAGACCGCTAGTTCAAAGAAGCGCCTTTCTTTGCTTTCCGCCAACGCTGAAGTGCCTCGATATCACCGCAAAATGCAGCGTGAGCATCAGCAACATTGTGTTGTGCATCTCGACGCATCTCTCGCAGCTCATCTTCTGTCGGCTTTTCTTCGCTCATGACCATCTCCCTTTGCGATATCTGAAACTTAACCATAGAATCCAAAAACTTGCAATTTTAAAGATATTTTGTATACTAGCGCCAGCTTTTATAAGACCTACGTACCCCTCCCAAATTTTTTGCATTGCTAAAAATTTAGGTGGGAGACCAATGGGCACAAAACCGCGGATATTCGTGCGGAGCTGTGCTCCGCGTGTAATATTCGCGGTTTTGTCATTTACGGTCTGGTAAAAAGCAATTTATTAGATTAGTTCAAGAAAATGAAATTCATTCTCGGAACCAAGACAGGTATGACTCAGGTCTTCAATGACGCTGGTATCTGTCAGGCAGCAACTGTGCTTAAGGTTACCCCTGCGACTGTGTCACAGGTGCGTACCCCAGAAAAGGACGGGTACGCTGCAGTGCAGGTTGCTTCTGGAGCACAGAAGGAATCTCGCGTTGCGAAAGCACAAAAAGTACACTTCGGTGGCGCTATCGCAGTCGCAAAAGAATTTCGACCACGAAAAGGAGAGGAAGCGTTGATCGCTGGGCTTGAAAAGGGTTCAACTATCTCAGTCTCTGCCTTTGCTCCTGGAGACACTATTACAGTATCTGCTGTATCAAAAGGTAAGGGATTCCAGGGTGTGGTAAAGCGACACGGCTTCAAAGGAGGTCGTCGCTCACACGGTCAAAAGCACTCAGAACGCGAACCAGGATCTATTGGTATCGGTGGTATCGGACGTGTTTTGAAGGGTACTCGAATGGGTGGTCGAATGGGTGGTGATACTATCACCGTTAAAAATCTTACTGTTCTCCAGGTAAACGAAAAGGAAAACCTCCTTGTAGTTGCCGGAGCAGTACCAGGTCGAAAAGGAACATTAGTCGAAGTTTACGGCGCATAAGACAAACTACTATGAATGCAAAAGTATATTCTAAAGACGGAAAGGAAACAGGATCTGTTACTCTCCCAGAATCAGTGTTTGGCGTAGCGTGGAATGCTGACTTGGTACACGAAGTGGTACTTGGGATGCAAGCCAATGCCCGTGGTATCAGTTCTGCTCACACCAAAGGTCGTGGCGAAGTTTCAGGTGGTGGTAAAAAGCCATGGAAGCAAAAGGGAACTGGACGTGCTCGACATGGTTCTACTCGGTCTCCAATTTGGGTTGGTGGAGGTGTTGCACACGGTCCACGAAACGAAAAGGACTACTCAGTAAAGATTAATAAGAAGGTGCGAGCAAAAGCATTTGCAACTGTACTCTCTAAGAAGTTTGCTGACGGAGAAGTTATCTTCGTGGATTCATTCGCAATGACCGAACCAAAAGCCAAGGACGCGAAGACAGCAATCGTAGCGGTAGCAAAAGCTTCAGGAAATGATGCACTTGCTAATAAGCGAAAGAATGCAGCTGTTGTGGTACTCAGTACTCGTGACCTTGCAACTGAAAAGAGCTTCCGAAACTTTGGTAACTATGAAGTTATCATGGCGAAAGATGTTAACCCAGTTGAACTCCTCACTTATAAGTATGTTGTTATTGCCGATGCGCCAGCTTCCGTTGAAGTATTTGAAAAGCGCCTTGCTGTAACAGCTCCTAAGTCAAAGTAATATGGCTCTCTTTGGAAAAAAGAAAGAAGCGCCAGTAGAAAAGGCTGCTGTAAAAGCAACGAAGCCAGGACTTGCAACAAATCACAATCTCCATGATGTTCTCGTGAAGCCACACTTCACCGAGAAGTCTATGAACCTTGGAGATAAGAACGTGTACACCTTCGAGGTGAAGCGTGATGCTACCAAGTTCATGGTTCGTGATGCGGTTAAGGCCCTCTACAACGTGACGCCGGTGAAGGTAAACATCGTAAACAAGCTACCAGCCAAGCGCCTCAGAGGTTCTTCAAACCGAATGGTACATGTACAGGGCGTAAAAAAAGCGTACGTTTACCTTAAGAAAGGAGACAGTATCAGTTTGGTTTAAATTTGACGAATTACATCGTCGGTACGTCAGAAATTTTATTCAAAAGGCATAAGGCCTATCTCATAAAATTTCCGACTAACCTTCTCGTACTTCATTCAAATTAAAACCAAATATCTCGTATAAACGAGACATTATCAGTTAGGAAGATAAGGCTTATAGCCACTATTTTCTAACAAACCGTTATGATCAAAAAATATAAACCAACCTCACCTGGCCGTCGCGATGGTTCAGTGATTGAGTACAAGAAGAAGCTTACTTCAACCAAGAGCAACCCACTGAAGTCTCTCACGAAGGGACGACGAAGTACTGGTGGTCGCAACAATCAAGGGCGAACTACCATGCACTACATCGGTGGTGGAAATAAGCGGACGTATCGTCAAATCGACTTCATGTACAGCAAGAAAGATATTCCTGCTGTAGTTGAAACAGTTGAATACGATCCATTCCGTTCAGGTTTCATTGCGCTCGTATGTTACAAGGATGGTGAAAGAAAGTACATTTTGGCACCACAGAGCCTTGGACAAGGAGCAGTCATTGTTACCTCTGAAACAGCTAAAGTAGCTGTCGGGAACCGACTTCCACTCAAGAACATCCCAGTTGGTACGTTCGTATACAACGTGGAAATCAAGCCGGGAACTGGTGCTAAGCTCGCACGTTCTGCTGGTAACCACATTGAAGTGGTTGCACAAGATGCGAAATACACCAGCATCAAGATGCCATCAAGCGAAATCCGTAAAGTGCCAAACACTGGCTGGGCTTCAATTGGTTCGGTATCAAATGAAGAGCACCGTCTCGTGGATATCGGTAAGGCTGGACGCGCTCGTCACATGGGACTGAGGCCGAAGACTCGTGGTTCAGCGAAGAATGCCGTAGATCACCCACACGGAGGAGGTGAAGGACGTAGTCCTCGTGGTCACCGCCGTAGTCGTACTAAGCAGGGACGACCAACTGGTAAGGGACAGAAGACTCGTTCGCCAAAGAAATACTCAAACAAACTCATCGTATCTCGCCGCAAGCCAGGTAAGTTGATGAGGAGTGGCAAGTAAAATCAAAAAGACCCAGCATTTGCTGGGTCTTTTTGATTTTAGTATCTGCACTGCTGCAGATACGTGCTTGCCACTCGGCCGCAGACATGTTTCTCGCTCCTTCCTAGAGCGAGAAATAGTCGAGGCGTGGTCAACAGCACTTATTAGAATTACTGCGAAGCAGATAATTATAGTTAGTGACTGGAGACGCGGGAAGTAAAAGATACCCTATTAATAAAAACACCGCTTACATGCGGTTTTTGTTAATAAAAAAACCTTAAAATAAGGTCGCCATTGCTATACTACAGGTACATATCATGTGGAAATTAGCTGGAGCCACAGTCGCACTTTTTGTACTTGGTGTGTACGCTGGCTTTTTGCTACCTATTTCGACAACAGTAACTACGCTACAAAGCGAAAATAAAAATACGTACCCATATCTGAGTACGATTACCTACACGCAATTTCCTAAACCGCAACAGCCTGTCACTGTCGCTGCAACCACGATTGAACAGCCTGATTTGCTCGATGCTCGGTTTGCCGGGATGCTCCTGCATGTTCGCTGGCTACTGGCGCAAAAAGGCGGAACTGCAGTCGATCAAGAACTACAGCGACTCAATCGACAAATTCTTTCTCTTATGGATGATGTGAGTGAAGATAGTAATGACCTCGAAGATCGTCTCTCAGACAACGATTCTAGTACTCTTAGTGAATTGACCACAAACCTCACACTTGGCAGCTATTACCTCTCAGGTGATGGAGACGATGAGGGTATCCGGATAAATAGTGTCGGAGGAGTACAGCTAACAGCTGCTCTCCTTGATGCCTCTGGAGATGCGGGAATGGCTGGACAGGTACTTCTTTCAACCGGTACGGGAACTAACTGGGTGGCAACGAGTACGTTAGGGATTTTGAGCGGCGGAAGTTCGCTTTTTACTGATGGTGGAGCAACGGCGTATCTTACTGCGATAGGAGATTCGCTTGCGATTGGGGTAACTACCGCAAACCAAAAGCTAACTGTTGAAGGAAATATAAATATTAGTTCAGAAACAGGCGCCCTCTATTTTGATAATACTCGTTTTCTCTACGCATCATCAACGAATCATTCTGTCACATTCGGGGAGTTTGCTGGAGAAAGTTTGGGTGGAAGTGATCAGTATAACGTGGCTGTTGGCTACCAAGCTGGACGAACAGCCAACAGTAACTACAACATCTTTGTCGGTACGTACGCAGGGTACAATAGTTCAGGACAGCATAACTATCTCTTTGGATATAATGCTGGGTATAACAATAACGGTGCCGCAAACTTCATAGCTGGTCCGGATGCTGGATATAATAACTTAGGGGGGAATAATTTTATCTTTGGTGATGATGCTGGATACAATAATACAGGAACAGAGAATGTCATTCTTGGAACAAATGCCGGCTATGGAAATTCTGGAAGTTCAAACTTTATTGTAGGTGCAAGTGCAGGCTTTAGTAGTACAGGAAACAATAATCTTTTTATTGGAGAGGAGGCAGGCTACAACAACGACGGGAGTGGTAATATCTTGCTCGGGTACAGGGCTGCCAATAACCTTACGTCTGGTAGTCGTAACATAGTCATTGGCTATGATGTTGATTCTGCTATCGCAACCTCAAGTAATCGCCTCAACATCGGTAATCTCATTTTTGGTACTGGACTCGATGGTACTGGTGCCAACCTTTCAAGTGGAAACATCGGTATTGGTACCACCACTCCATCAAGTAAACTCACGGTCGGCGGTGACCTCCGAGTAACCGGTGCCTTTCGTGATTCTTCTGGAGACACAGGTACGGCTGGACAAGTTCTCCTCTCAACTCTCACTGGTACCAATTGGGTAGCGACCAGTACCTTGGGGATTTCATCCGGCGGAGATTTTTTTGCTAACGGTAGTGTTGGGATGACCGACACACTTTTTCTTACCCAGGGGGTGCTAGGTGACGGAGGTCTCTCTTTTACAGGTGATGTCGATACCGGCATCACTAGTAGCTTTCCTGGACAATTAGATTTCATTGCCAACAATACACAGTCAATATTTATGAATGAATACGAAGTAGGTTTTTTCAACGTTTCAACCTACATTGATCCTAATGGCGTTAATTCAAAGCGGTTTTTTTCAATCAGTACTTCCACACCAGCCTCGCCGTCAATAGAATTTGGCGGATCGGGTATTTTCAGTCCGGAATATGGACAACTTGGCTTTAGTACTAACGGAGTCGAACGATTTACGATTGATACGTTCGGTAACATCGGTATCGGTACTACCACTCCATCAAGTCGACTTTCAGTAGACGGAAATTCTGCTTTCACTGGTCAGCTCAACCTCTCTGGTACTGCCGCTAACATTGCTCTTGGCTCAAACTACCTTTCTGGAGATGGTGGAGATGAAGGAATCTTTGTAGACGGCAGCGGAAATGTAGGAATAGGAACAGATAGTCCATCATACAACCTTCATGTATATGGAGATAATTTTCCTAGCATTGCTATAGATTCAGCGGATGTTTCCGAAAGCCCATTTTTGCTAATCGGAAGTGCAGCAGCAAATGCGGGATACCTTCAATATAATAATTCTGGAACTCCTGGTACTAACTTAGCAAATAGGCCAAATGGCTTAGTATTATTCAGTGACTTTGGTTCTACAAACGGAATAACAATCAATGCGGCAGCCGCTGCTCCTATTGTATTTGGTACAGGAGGTGTCTCAACTGCAAACGAACGGATGCGAATAACAGCAACGG
>JAIYEC010000014.1 GCA_027487145.1 bacterium
CAATCTTCTCTGCTCGAATGCCTTGAGAGGCTTTTACTAAGACCACATCTCCTGAAGCAAGATAGGCTTGCAGTTCTCTCCCAGCCCGCTCAGATTCTTCATACTGAAAGATATGTTCTTCTGGCATACCAGCCGCCAGGGCAGCTTCGGCGATTTTTCGCGACCGTATACCAACCGTAAATAATACGTCAGCTGTTTTAGATACAAAGGTACCAATCTTTTCGTGTTCTAGAGATGAAAATCTTCCGAGTTCTAACATGTCTCCGAGTACCGCAATCTTTCGACTTGCGAACTTCACTTCGTTTAATGTGCTAAGTGCAAGTTCACACGCGGCTGGTGAAGAGTTGTAGGTATCGTCAATAATCATCGTTGACTTAATTCCAGGGTGTAATCGCATTCTTCCTGGCGATGTCTCTAATTCTTGCAGAGCTTTAACAGAAACAGCCAGTGGAATACCCAAAACATCTGCCACAGCGACAGCGGCCGTACAGGCGTACACATGTTGCGTACCCAGTGTATCGAGTACTGTTAGTGTTTCAGACTGATCATTATGTACAATGGTAAACGCTATCCCAACTGGTAAATTATCTCGGTAGATAATACGGTCTTCTGTTCCAGTAAAATCAGATGGCACGTACCGGCTGAACCCAAGCACCCGCGGTAGGACGCTCTCAAGTTGCGCTCGGATAATTTCATCATCATGATTGTAGATGAAAGTTCCTTCGGCTCTTAGTGCTGACACGAGTTTCATTTTTTCTTCTACCACTGCTTCAGGACTCCCAAAATACTCGACGTGGACGGGAACCGCTGGTAATCTCGTGATAACCGCAATATCAGGAGTAATCCATGACGTGAGACGCTCCATATCACCAGGTCTATCGATTCCCATTTCAAGTACTAGTACAGCTGGATAGTCTTTAGAGAAAAAAGCTATGAAAAATCCATCGATGATATTTCGTGCCCACAAAAATGGATTGTTCCAACCGTTCTTAAGTCCAAGGACGGTTATCGGAACACCGATCTCGGAGTTAAAACTTTTTTCACTTTTGCGAGCGCTGACAGAACCTTTGATAGCGGCGTAAATAGCGTCTTTGGTAGTTGTCTTTCCAACATTACCGGTGATACCAATAATGGTTGGCTTGTGTCGCTTCAGAAGCATCTTGGCCTCCCAAGTCAAAATATTTACAACGATGTTTTTAAGGAATGCTTTCATACTAGCGGTCTGGTGGAATTGAATAGTAGTTGATTAAAAAGCGGGCAATCTGCATAAATGGGTCAGTGAGCGTTTCTGATGCATAGCGGACTCCTTGCGGCTCTACAGTATACATGAAAACGATAAATTGAGGATCGTAGGCTGGAAAATAACCAAAAAATGAGTGTAGATACTTATCTTCGTAGTATCCACCACCATTTGGATCAGCAATTTGAGCGGTTCCGGTCTTGGCGCCAATAGAGTGGTGCGGTAATGCTACCGACCCTCCCCGCAACGCATCGTCAACTACAGTTGAGAGCATGCGTGATATTTCTTCGCTGGTCTCCGGCTTAAGAACCTGCTCACCTTCTCCGTAGTCGATATCTTTGACGGTACCATCTTCGTATTTAATCTGTTTTACCAAGTGTGGTGTTACTAACTTTCCACCGTTAGCTAGAGTCGCAAGTGCGCGGACTGTTGCGATTGGTGTAAGTGCAATACCCTGTCCGAATGAGGCTGTGGCATACTCAACGTCTCGAGGAGACGTAAGGTTATCAATAAGCGGAGAACCTTCGCTTGGAAGATCAACGCCTGTTTCTTTATTAAGTCCGTAGGCGTAGAAGTAATCTCGGAATCGCTCTTTGCCCATTTTATCGACAATGTACGACACACCAGTGTTCAGTGATTGATTAAGAACTTGCTGCATATCAACCGTACCTCGTCCTTTTTTATCGAAGTTACAAATAGTGTACGTATTTAAATCAATACAGCCAGGGTCGAAATACGTAGTTGAGCGACTCACCGCACCAGAATCAATCCCGGCTGCCACGGTAAGTGGCTTGATAATTGAACCCATTTCATAGACGTCCTCAACCAAAGGGTTTCGAAACTCTTCAATAGTTGCCTGCTCGCGAACATTTAAGTCAAAACTCGGTACAACATTCATAGCATAGATGGCTCCTGTCTTAGGATCCATGACGATCGCTCCGGTCATCTTGCTCTTATAGAAATCATTGGTTTCTTGTAGCACTGAATCAAGGAGTCGTGAGACGGCTGGTTCGAGTGTTGTAACAATATCACCTCGCTTAGCCTCACCCTCTTCATGCACCAAATCATCGACGTTACTAAAGAGTTCAGCAAAGAAGTTTACCGAAAGAACTTCACGTTTTTTGAAGAGTACCTCGTCATATGAGCGTTCTAGTCCAAACTTTCCCCTCAGCTCGCTACCATCTTTGTCGGTAAAACCGACAAATCCAATTGAACGAGCAGCGACTGAACCACCTGGATAATATCGCCACTGATTTTTATACAACAACGCTCCTTCTACGTGCTTTCCTTCAAGTTCAGCAGCCTGTTCTGCAGTAAGACGCTCCGCTAACTCTACGTAGGTTCGTTTTTCAAGTGAGGCTCGCTCAATACACAAACTTTCTTCAATTGTTATGTATGACTTAACCTGAGCGCAGAAGTCTTGCGGGTTCGTGATGTGAGTAGGGTTTGCAGCCAAGAGATATCCAGCCTGAACAGCAGCAGCAGAAAGTTGCTCACCATCACGGGTAGTAAAATAGATTGAGCCACGTGAATATAAGTCTGATTTGGTATGAACATACTGCCGCTCTGCTTTTTCAGCATAGTAATCAGCATGAACGACTTGAAGATAATACAGACGAACTAGGATAAGAGCTCCAACCAACGTAACTGCGATGGAAATGATTCGTATGCGAGCAGTGAGCATTTTCCGCTGCATAGCGACTAATTATCACGAAGCACGAGACTATCCTCACCCCGAGTTACAAAGATCTTAGCTGTATCAATACTATAGCCATCCAGGTGTGCAATCCGACCAGCAATTTTGTGCTGGGCTTCAATGTACGATGTTTCAAGCTCTGCAATTTCTGTTCGGATTTGATTCTGTTCAGCAATTACTTCTTTACGCATAACAACGTGTACCACTGAGAGGTTTAAAAAATAGAGATAAACTCCGACGAACACTAAAAGCAGTGTCGCAAGGACTAGTGTTTGTTCTCCGATATTAAGCTGTAAACGTTGTGCGTACTTCATGGCTATAGTTTCTCGATGACTCGTAATTTTGCACTTCGAGCGCGAGGATTATTGGCTAACTCGTCGCTTGAAGGCGTGATTGGTTTTTTGGTAATGGCAGTGGCTAATTCTGCTGCAACCAGGGTTTTGAAGTACTGCTTCACCACTCTATCCTCGAGACTATGGAAGGTAATAATGACCAACCTGCCTCCTGGTCGTAAGCTAGTGAAGCTTTCTTTCAAAAAGGTTTCTAATACTGATAACTCGTCGTTGACTGCAATGCGAAGGGCTTGAAACGTCTTCGTGGCG
>JAIYEC010000029.1 GCA_027487145.1 bacterium
CTGTCTTAACAGAACGATTTACTGACATCAAACGACGAGTTGATACGTTCGAAGAATTACGACGAACAGCAACCGAGCGAGCGTCAGCTCTTGATCGCGACGGGGATGGTATCTCTGACTTTGATGAAACTAACCTGTACCAAACCGATCCAGATAAATCAGATACCGACACCGATGGTGTAACCGACGGTATTGAAATTATGCGAGGCTTTGATCCGCTTGATCCAACCGCAGAAGTCGTGGTGACCTATGAAATGCCACAAGACACCGTTGGTCTTGTTGAAGATGAGCTACTCAAAATTAGCGGGGTAAGTCCGGTAGTGAAAACTGATGACCCAACTATTGCTCCAGTCGTCCAGGCTGAGATTAGAGGAAAAGGTCTTCCAAATAGTTTTGTCACTATTTATGTGTTCAGTACACCAACCATCGTTACGGTAAAAACAGGTGAAGACGGGTCATTTGCCTACACGTTTGAAAAGGAGCTCGAAGACGGCGAGCATGAAGTCTATGTAGCAGTAACCGACAACACCGGCGCAATTATGGCTCGTAGCAATCCGTTTAGATTCATCAAGCAAGCAGAAGCCTTTTCACCAATTAGTGGCACTACAGTTGCGCCAACTGATAACACTCTCTCGGGCATTCAAGTTTTTGGATCATTTAATGTGGCTATCGGTCTTGGAATCTTAGCGTTTGGTATGATTCTCCTTATGTTGGGAGCGACTCTTAGAGAGCGACAGGGTTTTTTAATGACTTCACCAAAAAATGATGTCGCGACTTCGTAACATCTTCGCAGCTGGCTTTCGAGTGCTCAAAAGCAGTAATCGCTTACTCTTCGTAGCGACACTGCTTTTCATTTTCCCGTTACTCTTCTTATACGTCACTAACACCTTCATTGAGACAGCTGAAAAGAATATTGAAACAGCCGAAAAAAGAAGAGTGGCTGTGCTGCACGACGCAATGACAGTGCTTCTTAAATCGTATGAAACGAATCCTGAACTAATGAGGGAATTTTTGTCTGTGCAAAAGCGCGAGATGCCTGATGTACCCGAAATACGGATTGTAAAAAACACATCTGAGGGATACAAAGTACTAGAGTCATACCACGATGAAAAAGAAGGGTCATATGAGTCCGTGGTAGACATGTATGCGTTAGCGCAACCAGAGAGCAATAGCTCACTTATCTTCACGTTTATTACCGGGGAAGCCAGAACATGGCAGGCTTTGCGCGCCGTTCGTGTACAGAATGAAACATTTTACATACTGAGCGAACACTCATTTGCTACCGTTGACAGTGTCATGGCTGCTCGGGTTCAACAGGCATACATTGCGCTGACAGCAATCTTTGTATTTCTTATTGCCTTGGCCTATTGGTTTGGACGTCAGATAGATTGGCACAAGCGCCACGATGTCTTGGTTGAAAAAATGAAAGAACGCGATCTTTTCACGAACATGATCGCGCATGAGTTTAGGACGCCACTGACTGCTATTCGTGGGTACTCAAGTTTCCTTGGTGAGTCTCAGGCTCTGTCAGAAAAAGAACAAACCTTCGTAGCTGCGGTCCAGCAATCCACCGAACGTCTTTTGGCTCTCATCAATGACTTCTTAGAAGTGGCTCGTATTCAATCTGGTAAGTTAGCACTTGAGAAGTCGCTGGTAGATATCCAACCAACTATTATTGCTGTAGTTGATGCCTTACAACCGATCGCACAAGAAAAGAAGCTGTCTCTAACATTCCACAAACTTGCGGTACCCGTGTCGCTCACAACTGACACCAAGCGTCTCTACCAAATCCTTCAAAACCTTATTTCAAACTCGCTCAAGTACACCAAGGAGGGATCGGTTGAAATTGCACTTGATATCACTCCACGGATTATCTCAATTCGAATCAAAGACACTGGTATGGGAATCTCTGCTGAAGATACACAGAAATTATTTGCTCCATTTGCACGAGTGGGTGGGGTTGAATCAACCAAAATTACCGGTACTGGTCTTGGTATGTGGATCACGAAACAAATGGTCGAAGCACTCAATGGAACGATTGTTGTTGAGTCGATTAAAGAGGTTGGAACACACGTCATCGTATCGTTCCGTCGGTAGTTTGTTCTTGTTGGCAGAACCGGTATAATGGGACCAACCTAACCTTTGCCATCACGCGAAGGCGTAACGTTGTTTATGTCAAAAGATAGTCAAAAAAAACCAAAAAAGACTGCAGTGGGCGAGCAAGATGCGCCCAAGATTATTGTGCGTGGTGCCCGAACACATAACCTTAAAAATATCACCGTAGAGATGCCTCGTGGTGCCATGATTGCTATTACAGGTCCGTCTGGATCAGGTAAGTCTTCACTGGCCTTTGATACCATTTTTGCTGAAGGTCAGCGCCGGTATGTTGAGTCACTCTCTCCATACGCTCGGCAATTCCTTAACAAGATGCAAAAGCCAGACGTGGACGAGATCGCCGGGCTATCACCAGCTATCTCAATTGATCAAAAATCAGCATCTCGAAACCCACGTTCAACCGTTGCAACGGTAACAGAAATCTACGACTATCTCCGTATTCTCTATGCTCGTGTGGGTCAACCATACTGTCTTGATATTGACGTTCCGATTCAAAAACTCTCTCAAGATGAAATTCTTGGTATCGTACTCAAATCCATTGAAGATAAAGAAGTAAAAGCTGCTCAAAAAAA
>JAIYEC010000045.1 GCA_027487145.1 bacterium
AGTTCTTCAGCGGCCTTGTAGTACTTGTCGTCTGGTCGCAAACGAGCACTACCCCAGAACGTAGCGGCGAGTCCCGTATCGCGTAAAAGCTCAAAACCTTGAACAAACTCAGACATGATGCGAAATACGCGCCATGACTGCACCGCATCTCCATCGGTACCTTTTGGGTTTAATAATTCCGCTTCAAGTCGACACACATACGGTGAAACAGACTTGATATTCACTTTTTTCTTCTTAGGAAACATGAGTGTATTGTAGCACTTTCATTATCGCAAAACGCCGTGCTTAGAGCACGGCGTCGGGAAAACTACCTACTTTTTTCTGAATATGACGAAGGGCCACCCTCCGCACATAAGCGGAGGGTGGCCCTTCGCTTCTTTTATGAGAAGTTGTAATTCTTACCAAGATATTTCGTATTGTTCAAACTCAGGTAAGAGTTTTTTGTTGTGGAGTAGTCGTGAGATGACTTCAGCATGGCAGAGTGCACCGGTGAGCGCATTATGAGGTTGTGGTTCTTCTGGAATACCACAGTAATTTAAAAGTACATCAAGATTAAGCGCACTGCGGTGATGTTCTTCATCAAGCGGTGGAATAAGTCCTCGCTTCACCATATGCATCCACCCTAGGGTATGTACATCAATGGTTCGGTGCGCAAAATTCCAATCAAGGTGTGCCCGGTGAGCGGCTGCCTTGGCCATGTCACGGTCATACGAGACGTTCTGTCCGGCGAACGTACGGTTATGAAGATCTTGCGCCCAGCCGATGAAGTTACGGATGAGCTCCGCTTCAGTCATCTTATTTGAGTCTGTCACCTCTTCTTTGGTAAAACCATTTACTTCAAGTGCATCTGGTTCGATATGAGCTCCGTCCCACACCCGACACTCAGCATAAAAACGGTTGGTAGGGTTTTCTAAATCAATTGCACCAAGCGATACAATTGAATTCTTTTCATAACTAAGGCCAGAGCCTTCAATATCAAGTACAAGCATATACGAATTAGTATATCATGATATATCAAATACTTGATATATATAATTATCTATGACATAATAATACATGGAATAAACGCGCGTATCTCATCCGCCAATTTTAAGGACACGATAATGCAGGATAAGAAAGACTGGCTTCTCATTGGCTTCACTTATGCCATGTTTGGTGTATTCTTTTGGTTTTTGGCTGTAAAAGTCGATGACTGGATTTTGGTGGCAAAATTCATGGGCATCATGGTGGGCGGTCTGGTGACAATACTTGCCTGCCTCGCGGCAATTATCGCTACCATCTATTTCCTTACCATCTATCGCTCAAAACGCCACGTCAATTTCCTTCGTGAACACGGCTACGACGCTCCAATAATCAACAAGCACAGCGCACGTGCGTTCGCAGGACTGATTATTATGGGCATTTTCATGTCGGGGATGTCGATATGGCTTGGTATCAACCTTTATGAAAAGCACCTCTGCATCCAAGAAGGAAGATGCTCAAGTGATACACCTGGCGAACTATTCACTCTCCTTTATGTAGTCGGTGCTGGCTTTATGGGATTTGTGGGCCTGTTCGGTTCTATACAGATGTGGAATGTCTCACAGCGGCAACTTAAGCAATACTGTGAAGAAGTCCGCGCAGGCAAAGTTCCCAAACTACCGAGATTCAAAATCTGAATGCCGTCTGAGGTGACCTAAGGAAAAGGTCGTTCTTGGACGGTCTTTTCTTTTTATACCAAGATGAATCTCTAATTCTAATAATTCACAAACGTGCTAAGATGCGAGGCGTCGAGACAAAATAAACTGAGGTGTACTTCATGTACATTGAAGATTATTTCGTTGAAGACAACAAAGCAGATTGGTACATTTATGGATTATTGCAACCCTTTGCAGTTGGCGGCTGGCGTGTAGCCAGCAGCTTCAGCTTCGGCGCGGGAGGCGAAGGTGATGAGATTCTCAGGTTTGATGGTCTTGGCGCCTGAACAGGTCGGTAAATGGTACTTGGTACCTGATTTTGAGGCCACTACTTCCCCGTCTGAGACCGGGTCTTCGGTTTCAGTGCCTCCACTTGCTGTAACCGGAAGTGGTGTTGGGGCGAGAGTTGGTGTAGCCACTGTAGGCTGACTTAAGACAATGGCGCCTTTATTTTCAACGGTTTTTATTGGTTCACCCTCTATGACTGACTGTCGCCCTAGGCCGAAGGATGCTACAGCCACCAAAATCAGCAACACTGCCGTATACAAAGTGTCATCGGCTACAAAAGACTTGAGTTTTTCCACTATATGTCGTATACTCGTCGGCACTAACTAATTATACAGTAATCCTATGGCAACCAAAAAAGCTGGCGGTACCGCCAAAAACCTGCGCGACTCACAACCAAAGATGCTTGGTGTGAAGCGCGCAGATGGACAACACGTGAAGGCCGGTGAAATTATCGTTCGCCAGCGAGGAACAAAGATTCAAGGAGGTAAAGGCGTACGAGTCGGAAAAGACCACACTATCTACGCAGTTACTGAAGGAAAAGTAGCTTTCAAAGATGTACGTAAGATTCGTTTCAACGGACAGCGTGTGACGAAGAAAGAAGTTGATGTTGTAGCTAAGTAAGTTACATACACATAAGAAAACGGCCGGTCCCTAGGGACCGGCCGTTTTCTTTAAAGAATCTGCTGTCAGAAGCTTCTTAGAATTGATAAGCTGCGAGACGCGAGAGGAAAATAACATGAGACGTACTTCTTGTACGGTGAATATTATTTTCCGAATCGCAACAAAGCAGATTGCGATTCTAAGAAGCTTCTTTGATCTCTACCTTTTCGACGATAACTGGCTCAATCGGCACATCCCGTGGATTTGTCTCAACTTGCGCAATTGCATCTACCACTTCCATCCCTTTTACTACTCGTCCAAATACTGGATGTTTTGATGCAGCTGGTTCTTTGTCGAAGTCTAACCCAAGATTATCAACGAGGTTAATGAAGAACTGGCTTCCACCACTGTTTGGACCGCTGTTGGCCATTGAGATGGTACCGCGGACATTGGTAAGGTATTCACCCTTAATATGTTCGTCAGGGATAGCGTAGCCTGGATTACCAGTTCCATACCGCATCACCTCATCTGTCTTACTGATTGGGTCACCTCCCTGGATCATAAAGCCTTCAATCACACGATGGAATTTTGTCCCATTATAGAATCCTTCACTCGCAAGTTTTTTGAAGTTGCCAGCGGTAATTGGCATAGTGTCTTCAAACAATTCGATTTCAACAACTCCTTTATTGGTGGTAAGTACAGCCACCGGATTATTTTCATTTGTCATTTCTCCATCATACGCAGCCAACTCGTTTGCTGTAAGTGGTGCAGGCAGCGTTTCTGTGGTTTTCTCAGTAATGTCAACCTCTTTTGCTTGAGGAGCATCAGGACCAAGCCACATAGCAATAGCAGTAATAAGTGCTCCACACAGTACCAGTACCGCAATAGTTGGAAGAGCTTTTTTAAACATATCGTTTTCCATAAATATTATTTCTTAGCAATTGTAATTATATACGAGACGGTGTGTGTACCGTGGACCAACTGAATCGTGTGTTCACCCACCGACTTGATGAGTGTAGGAATTTTAATTACTCCTACTTCTAAACTCACACCAAGAGCCTTCATCGCCTCGACGATATCCTTTTCGTGAATCGCCTTAAAGAGGTGTCCTTGGTCGTTTGCATCTGCCACAATTATGACAGGCATCGATTCAAGTTTTTTAACTGAAGCTAAAAACTGTTCCTCTTTTGCGTCTTTTGAAGCGGCTACTCCGGCATGAAGCGCCTGGATTCGCTTCAGGTTTTGCGGAGTAGCTGGTAGCGCCCATTTC
>JAIYEC010000008.1 GCA_027487145.1 bacterium
GATTAACGACGAGAAACTTTCTCTCACGGACTCAAAGTATCAATCCTCTGCTTCGCAAATACTCCACGAAGACGTCCATCTGCATGATGGAAAAGATCATGTGCTACATAGGCATGCTGATGGAATTACCTTCTCAGAATTTTTACAGTCACTAGGATACACTCTGACAAACGAATGTTTCACTAAAACCTCTGGTGAAGTATTTTGTTCTACTGAAGAGAATGTCTTGTCTCTTTATAGTAATGGCAAAATAGTAGATTCAGTAACGTCATATGTTCCTCATGAGGAAGACCAAATATTACTCTATTACGGAAAGCGTGATAATCCCAGACTGTCAGAGTATCTCAAGAACATCACAGACGAATCCTGCATCTACTCAGGCACCTGTCCCGAGCGAGGAATTGCTCCTCCAGAGAGTTGCGGACTAACGTGTGAACTGTAGAAGTTGGAGCTTTAATTTACGCACCAGGGAAGAAGTCTGTTTTGATGTGACTTCCGTTAACACCAATTTCTTTGAGTAATCTCTCATACGCATTAACCATACCTGGCGGACCAGAGAGGTACCAAATTCTTTCCAGATAATCTGGAGTCCGCCGTTTAATCATATCTGCTGTTATGTATCCTTTTTCGTATGGCGCCACCACCTCTTCTTTGGCTACCACTGGTACATATGAAAATGTAAACGTTCGAGCAGCTTCGCTCCAGATATCTTCATAGGCTAATTCGCTCACAGTATTTACACAGTAATACAAGGTTGTGTCATGAGGCTTACCACTATCGAGCATCCATTTGGTATGACTTGAAAATGGAGTTACCCCAATCCCTCCGGCGATAAAGGCAAGTTTTGCGTTTGTGTCTTTTGGAAGTAGGAAGTCCCCGGCTAACTGACTCGCAATAACGGGGTGTGCCACATCAAGAGTCTTAATCATTTCTTTGTAAGTACTCGCATTGTCAGTAATTTTCATTGCTACCCTAATTCGGTCTTCGGTTGGTGAGGAAGCGATTGTAAAGTACCGACGAATACCCTTACTATCTGGATTTAGGTGTGGCAACATCCACTCCAAGTACTGTCCAGATTTATATGAAAACCCTTGTGGTTTTTTGAACACAAACTCATACGTATCTTTGGCAATGAGGCGTTTTTCCTCAAGTGTCAAAAATAATTTTTGCCGTAATCGTGATGGAAGCATTACAGCATTTGCTACGACGAGCGCCAACTCTGGCGAAAACGAAATGAATCCTACAAACAATGACGTGTTTGAGAGAAACCCGACCAGCCCTCCATACAGAAACTGTGGACCTTTCTCAGCTGGCATCGTAAACGGCTCAGTCAACATATAAAACGCCAAAAAGAGAGTCGGCCATGAGATAAAGAATGTTCTCAGAGCATCAGTTGCAGCAGTCCCGTACGAGACAGATTCTGCAAGGTATACAAGTAAACTGACACCAATCAGTCCAAGCACCGGTACCCACTTTCTCACTTTCATGACAACCAAGATCCCACACAAAAGAAGTGGAATAAACATAACCGGGTTAGCCACCCACCAACTAAACGAATAGACACCAGTCACACTTAAGGCTGCTGCTCCAAGCGCTGCCGGGTTGAGGAAGTGTTGTTTCTTATATGCGATTATATATTTTGAAGCAACTCCGATAGCAACAGCAGCCATAAGTGGCCACGTGTTAAAAATATTTTCTTCCGGAAGTGCCAAGAAGAAAAGAATTAATGCGGTAATAACCGCTGATTCATGATTAGCTGGGATCTTTAAGACAAAGGAGAAGATGACATTTACTAAAAGTGCAGTAAACAACGCGAGAGTGAGAGAAAATACTTGACTGAGGCCACTGTAAGGAATGAGTCCGATAAAGCCAAAAAAGATGGAGAGTCCAGCTAAGACTCCGAGCGTGCCTGAGACCATGCGGTACATACCAACGCTATCAACACGTGACTGGATAAGATGGAATGGTTTTGAAATAAAATTCAGCATGGATACGTATATTATCATTAGGCAATCACTATTTAAAATAGTACGTCGTATTCTATAAATAATTTCATACATTTTACCATGCCATACATTATTGCAGTACTTGCTCTCATCATCTTAGGAACTGGATATACCCTGTTTCAAAACTCAGGCTCTCCGTTATCTGAATCTTCTAACACTGAGACATCAATTACCATGACCGAAACTGGCTCATCAACTGATCCGCTAGTCACTACAACTACCCCTGATAAAACTGAATCTCCAACAAATACGGCAACTGAGCCGAAGCCGAATACGACACCGTCTCCCTCTAATTCCAATAATCCAACAAACAGCCCAACTCCCGCTCCTGTTACTATAACCCCCACCCCAGCACCGGCTGACAGCAATACGTATACAAACGGTACTTACTCAGCTCGAAAATCATATCGAACTCCAGACGGCACGTATGAAATGAATGTAAGTGTAACTGTACAAAATGACAAAGTGACTGATAGCAGTCTTTCGTTTGATTCAAGAGGAGCAGGTAGTGGCTATTCAAAGCGATTTACCAGCGGCTATCAAAGTCAGGTGATTGGAAAGGATCTCGGAAGTATAAATCTCTCTCGCGTGAGTGGTGCATCACTGACCACCAATGCCTACAATAGCGCCCTGGCTGATATCAAGAGTCAAGCGTCATAGAAAAACTGAAATGATATAATTAGTATCATTAAGTAATTTCCTATGTCATACATTATTGCAATTATCGCCATTGTTGTTATCGGAGTTGGGTTTACACTGTTTCAGTCAGGAGGAAGTTCTGAACCGACGTCAGCAACCACCCAAACAACCGAACTTATTACTCCTACTACCACAGAGACTCCTGTAGCAGAAACTGCGAGTACTGACTATAAAGACGGAACCTACGCAACCGATGTAACCTATGTCACCCCTAAGCGAGATGAGTACGGAGTGAATGTATCACTGATACTAACTAGAGATATTGTGACTGACGTCAAAGTTACGTACAGTAAAGGTGGTGAAAAAGACCCTAACGCTGCTCGATTTCAAGCAGCCTATAAGGCACAAGTAATTGGAAAAGATATCGACACTCTTAACCTTTCCCGCGTTGGTGGCGCATCTCTTACCACAGCCGCCTTCAATAATGCGCTCGTAAACATTAAAGCTGACGCAAAATCATAATCATGTCGAAGACCTTCACCTTTGAAGCGATTGGCACTCACTGGTGGATTGAGATTTTTGATGACATATCAGATGAGAAGCTCGAGGCGACCAAAGGTCGACTCGAGCTTCTTTGTTCCAAATTTAATCAAGCCTACTCTCGGTTTCGTCCTGATTCATACATTTCGGTTTTAAATGAGAACCGTGTCCTTGAGAATCCACCAACAGAACTAGTACGTATTCTTACCTACGGAAAGCAGCTCTATCTAAGAAGCGAGACAACTTTCAATTTTCTCACGGGACACATCCTTGAAGCTCGTGGGTATGACGCGACATATTCTTTTATCCCTAAAGACGAAGCGTCTCAGGAAATTTGTAATCCACTAACTGATCTCACCATTACCGAATATAAAATTAGTCTTGAGTGTGGCAAGGTTGATCTTGGTGGCTACGGTAAAGGCTGGCTCATAGATAAAATCAAAGACGATCTCCTCATCCATGATGTGTATCATTTTCTTATTAATGGTGGTGGTGACATGTATGCCACAAGCGACCTCAATAATCAGGCTATAAGAATTTATCTTGAACATCCAACTGAAGCTGGAAAATATCTCCAAGAGACAACTATCAAAAACCAAGGCTTCGCTGCTTCTTCACCATTCAAACGAAATTGGAAACATCATAATAAAGAGTACACTCATATTGTCACAGACGGCGACACTCCCAAATTAGCGGTCTTTGTGAAAGCTAGTACTGCAACCGAAGCAGATGCGTTCACTAAACCTTGCCTCCTTCTAGATCCGGATCGACTTTTGGCTATGGCAGACCAGGAAGGAGTTGCCTTCGCACGCTTTGACCCCCTCACCAATCAATTCTGGCACACACCCAACTTCATTACGTTATAATTAATAGTATGAAAATTATTTTGTTAGTAATCGGTGGAGCAATTCTACTCATGATGTACAATGCCCATCTCGGTGGCTCCCCCTTCTAGAATCTCAAAGCGCTCCGAATACTTTGTTGCGCTTCGGTAAAACATCACTCATCGTACAGAAAGTACGCCTCGCGATATTTTCCTTGCACTCCTCGTCTTCGAATCGTTTAGAAATTCTAGACACTCTTTCTTTTGTGGTAATTTCATCATAGTATGACCATATGCAAAAATACGTTGTATTAGAAAAAGCCGTCGGTGAAACGCCGCTTTCGTGTGCAGAAGCGTGGCGCGATACCCAGCCCGATATGCTTGGTATTCCCCTCTCATACGCTGGACGACTTGATCCAATGGCGTCTGGTAAACTGCTCGTTCTCATTGGAGATGAGTGTAAAAATCAAACTTCTTATCATGGACTTGATAAAGAATATGATTTCTCTGTCTTATTTGGAATTTTGTCAGATACCCAAGATGTCCTCGGGAGAATCACTCCGCAAGCTCAAGTACCAGAAATTACGGTAGATTCTCTTAAAAAGATTGCTAAATCCCTCGTCGGAGAATTTACCTTTCAATACCCTCTCTTTTCTGCCAAGACCGTACAGGGTAAACCACTTCATATGTGGACTCTAGAAGGCCGGTTAGATGAAATCGAGATTCCTACTCGTACCTCACATATCTATGAACTTGAACTGACTCAGGTTGAGACAAAACCACGCCAAGAAGTCGCCGCTATCGCTCTCCAAAAAATTAATACTATTCCAGAAGTTACCGACCCACGCAAGGCGCTCGGCGCAGATTTCCGTCGTACGGATGTACGAGCCGACTGGCAAGATGTTGCGACTAACTTCTCCCTTCCAGGTGAATACACCATCGCCCACTTCCGTTGCGTAGCTTCTTCGGGTGCCTATATGCGGACGCTAGCGACCGTTATTGCAGAGAAACTAGGTACTACTGGGCTGGCTTATCACATCCACCGAACCAAAATCGGTCGTTTTTCTCAAGAAACCCATAACTGGGACCTCCTATACTGAGATTGACCTAAAAGGCCACTTCTGGTACAATCGCCGCACTATGTCACAGGAATTACTAATCAAGATGGTCTCACAAGGCGACAAGAATGGCGTCGGAAAAGGTCATACCTACTACACTCGTTTCAATAACAAGAACAAGAAGAATCCAAGTCAGAAGTACGAAGCAAAGAAGTTCAACCCGATCGCAAAGACCCACACTGTCTACAAGCAAAAGAAATAATAAAAAGCGCCGCCCCCAAGGGGCGGCGCTTTTTAAATCACCTAAGCCGGTTTCAAAATTTTTAGATACGAGGCGTCAAGGCAAAATATCGGGAGACGTACTTCATGTACGGTGACTGTTATTTTGATGTAGACAACAAAATAGCTAGAGATTTTGGACAGGCGCAACTATAGCTTTCCTTGGCTGGCTAAGCTATTCTCCTTACAATTCTCCAACAGTGCTTTTTGAGACGCTTCAGCATTCTCCTTCTTTCCTCCCCAAGCTCGAAGCATTGGTTCTTCAATCGCGCGTGAAAATGAGTAGGTGATCGGCCACGGTTGTGGACCCATCTTCGCGATGGCGTTGAGGTTATCAGTCGATCGCTTTGGTGTCTGCCCACCGGAGAGAAATACAATTCCGGCTACTTCATGCGGAACTGACATATGGAATGTCCTGAGAGTAGCTTGCGCTACCTGCTCTGGAGTCGATACTTCAGGATGTTTACTTCCGGCTAAAACCATCGATGACTTCAAGATGAGACCGCTAAGGTCTACCTTGTATTCCATCAGTGTCTGGAAGAGAATCTGTAATGTTCGAGTGGTGACCATCTCCGCCTTTGCAAGCGAGTGATCGCCCTCAAAAATCACTTCTGGTTCGACGATAGGAACGATACCAGCATCTTGCGCTAGCTGCGCATAACGCGCCAGCTGGAGTGAGTTAAATTTCAAAGATTGATCGGTTGGAAGCTCATCTTCATCGATGGTTACTACCATACGCCACTTAGCAAAACGTGCTCCCATTTCGTAGTAGTCGGCAAATCGCTTATCAAGGTCATCGAGTCCTTGTGTCACCACCTCTCCTTTAAAGCCATGAAGGTCCTTTACTCCCAGGTCGACTTTAATTCCTGGCACGATGCCACGCGCGAGAAGAAGGTCAGCAAATGGAACGCCTTCACTCGTTTCATCACGAATTGTGGAGTCGTAAAAAATAACCCCTGAAATATATTCTTCAATACCCGGAGCTGAAAGCATAATTTCTCGCCATTCACGACGATTTTCTGGGGTGTTTGGTAAGTGAACCATCTCCAGTCGCTTGGCTGCAGTCGCATCACTCTCGTCTGCTGCAAGAATTCCTTTACCTGAGGCTAAGAGGGCCGCTGCTGTCTCATACAATTTTGTGTTCTTTTTCATACTACGAGTAAGTATAACAAAGACCGCGGGTTTCACCCGCGGTCTTTGTAGAATATGTAGATAAGATTATGCTCTAATCTTCCACCCAATTTTGAACAAATAGGTTAACAGAGTTGCCAGTACAATCACTAGACCGCCTATAACTACCACTCCAATCAATGCATTGGCTTCAGAGTACCCAATCATTGAACTTCGCACCCCGTCAGCAAAATAGAAGAACGGATTAAGATGAGTAATTGTAGCAGCCAGCGGCGGCAAGAATGTCACTGAGTAGAAAATCCCTCCAAGATATGTTAGCGGTGTAATCACAAATGTATTTATAACCGTGAGCTGCTCAAATCCTTCAGCCCACAAAGCAACGATGATTCCGAGCATGGCAAAGATAGCCGAGATAGCAGAAATGTAGAATACAAATGCCAGCGGGTTAACGAGTGATACCGCTCCAAACAGCATACCAACTGCCAAAATCAAGAACGCAACCATAAGCGACCGCACGATGGCACTCCCGACAAATCCCACCAACATTTCAAAGTATGAGAACGGTGCAATTAACATTTCTTCAATTCCTCGCGTAAAGCGCATGAAGTAGAGGTTAGAGGAAGCGCTCGCAAACGACGCATTAACAATTGATAACATCAAGACACCTGGAAATACAAACGAAATGTATGGCACTCCAGCAAAATCATCAATTTTTGTTCCAATTACTGTTCCGAAGATAAACAGGTACAGCGCGGCTGATATTACTGGCGCCAGTAGTGTCTGCACGGCAACCCGCATCGTTCGCTTCACCTCTCGGCGAAACATGGTGTAGAGACCAATCCAATTTGTATACATACTATTTTTGTTCTTTATCGTCAGCTCGAGTAATTTCAAGGTACCGCTCTTCGACACTCTTACCATCTTTCATAAATTCCTCTTTTGATCCTTGCGCGACAATCCGACCATGATTAATGATGGCAATTTCGTTACATAGGTACTGAATCTCTTCTAGATAGTGCGATGTAAGGATGATTGTCTTCCCTCGTTCGTTCATCTCTTTAAGATACGCCCACAAGTCGCGCCGTTGCTCAACATCAACTCCAGCGGTTGGTTCATCAAGAATCAATAAGTCAGGTGTATGCACCAAAGCTCGACCGAGCATCGCGCGACGCTTAAGGCCACCGGATAACTTTTGGAATTTTACGTGGCGATGTTGCTCTAAGTCAAAGCGAGTGATGAGGTCATTTATTCGTTTCCACCGCTCTTCGTGTGGGATTGCGTAATAGCCACCCATAAAATCCATTAGCTGTTCAGGGGTAGAAAAAATATCGACATTAAATTCTTGTGGTGATAATCCGACTTTTGTTCGAGCATTTTTATAGTCTTTCACCACATCAACTCCATCCACCAAGATTTCTCCTGAGGTTGGTTGGGCGATACCGGTAATACAGTGAATGGTAGTTGACTTCCCTGCTCCATTGGGACCAAGTAATCCAAAGAAGGAACCTCTTGGAACTGTAAGGGATATTCCCTCGACAGCGACTTTTTCGGCTTTTCCTGATCCGTACACCTTTCGTAAATTTTTTATTTCGAGCATTGGTTGTGACATGAGTACAGTATAGCAAAGATATTGCTTATTGACTTTTTTTGGTATAAGCGCATAGTTATTTTCAATGAGTCAAGAAATTGAGTGGTTGCTGAAGGAGAAGTATCACGGCGAAAAAAGCGCAGCTTTTTTCGCCGACTGTAAGCGACTCGCGCTTGGTGAACCACTTGGCTACCTCATTGGCCACACACCATTTCTTGATACCGTTATCTACCTAGACTCAAAACCGCTTATTCCGCGCCCGGAAACAGAATTTTGGACTGAAGCAGTTATAGCTGATATCAAAACTAGCTATCCCACCCAAAATGACAGTAGAGCACCCGGAGAACAGCAACTACGAATTCTTGATCTCTGTGCAGGCTCTGGTTGTATTGGTGTAGCTATCGCCAAAGCCATCCCTGACGCCATGGTTGATTTCTCTGAGATCGACGAGAGACACCTTTCAACTATCGAAAAAAATCTGACCGAGAACGGGATTAGTAAAGACCAGACTCATATCTACCACTCAAATCTATTTGAAGCCTTCTCCGGAACCTATCAATACATCGTCTCTAACCCACCATACATTGACATGGACCTCAATCGCACCGATGAATCAGTTTTGGAACATGAGCCATTCATTGCCCTCTCCGGTGGCCCGGCTGGGCTTGAGGTAATTCAAAAGATCATCGAAGAAGCCCCTAAGCATCTTGAACGTCATGGGCAACTGTGGCTTGAGCATGAACCAGAGCAATCGCTAGCGATTCGTAACCTCGCTCGAGAACAGAGGTTCGCGGCTATTACCCACAAGGATCAGTACGGAGTCGAACGATACTCAATCTTGGTGTTACAATAAAAACTATGGATTCAGCACCAAACGTGAGTTTACCTCAAGTTAGCTTTCTACCTGGCTCACTCCCGAGCGGAGACCTTTTTCAGCTCTTACTGTATGTCACCTTGTTTATCTACGTCATCTTCACCGGAGTTCTGTTCTACCACTGGAACGCGTACTCTAGCGATAAAAAAGTATCTGCCGCAACCTATGTTGCCTACCTTATTATTACCATCCCGATGATACTCACTCTCATTACCACTTCAGTAATTATTAAATAGTATGTTGCTTGAAAGTTTAGACTTAGAAGACGGAGAAGATATTCTTATTGTCGTGCGCAAACACTGGTTTGTCTTAGCCAGTGAACTAGCTGGTGTGGTTGTCGGTGCTTTGTTGCCAATTATTCTTCTTAATATATTTTTTGGCGTATCTGGTTCGTACGAAGTTCTCACCGTAGATACGGCCGCTTATACACCTGAGATAACCTTTCTTACAACAGTCTGGCTTTTATTTTCTGTTTTCAGTGGTTTTGTTATTTGGACACATTACTTTCTTGATCTTTGGGTTGTGACCGATAGACGTATTATCTCCGTTGAACAGATTCACTTCTTTAATCGAAATGTTGCCATCTTCCGACTTGAACGACTGCAGGATATTGAATTTACCATTAAAGGTCTCATCCAGACTTTCTTTAATTTTGGAACCATTAGCGCCCAGACAGCGGGCCATATGGAAGCCAACTTTACTTCAAACGGGATGCCAAACCCTGACCAGCTACAAGCAATCATTCAAAAAGCGATGGACGGACGCTTGGCTGAACTCAATAACCGACCGAATCTATCTGCCTCAGAGATGAGCGGTGAATAGATTGAACCAAAGCTGGTTTTACCCTACAATCTACCTATGAGTAACAAACATCTCTCCACCGACGCTTATAAAGGTGTTCGTGACTTCTATCCAGAAGATGCGGCTATTCAACAGTATATTTTTAGTACCTGGGCCAAGACCGCTGAGAGCTTTGGTTTTGAGCGGTATGACGCTTCTATTCTCGAACCATCTGACCTCTACAAAGCCAAAGGAGCCGAGAACGAAGAAATGGTCAACGAACAGACCTACACCTTCACCGACCGTGGTGACCGCGAAGTCACCCTTCGCCCAGAGATGACACCGACCGTGGCTCGCATGGTCGCCGGTCGCGCCCGCGCACTGTCTTTCCCTCTTCGCTGGTACTCAATCCCAAATTGTTTTCGTTACGAACGAATGCAAAGAGGACGGCTGCGTGAATTTTGGCAACTTAACTGCGATATCTTTGGCACTACCGATCACACCGCAGACGTCGAGATGATTGCACTGGCATACCAAATTCTTATTGATTTTGGGGCGACACCCGACATGTTCGAGATACGAGTCAACGACAGGAGATTAATGAATCGATTGTACATTGCACTTGGAGTACCAGAAGAAACAATACCTGCCATCACGAACCTTAATGACAGACGAGATAAAATCGATGATCAGTCGTACCGTACGGAACTAAAGAAAATTCTTGGCGGAAATGGTCTTTTGGTGGAAGAAATCATTATGATGTTAGATAAGAGTGATGAGCAAACTGATGTTGTTATCGCCCTTTCTGAACTTGGTATTACCAACGTAGTATTTGATAAGTCTTTGGCGCGAGGCTTTGATTATTACACTGGTACTGTGTTCGAGGTCCGGGATACTTCACCAGACAACAACCGCGCTCTGTTAGGTGGTGGTAGATACGATAACTTAACTGGTCTTTTTGGAGGAGATCCTATTCCAGGAATTGGCTTTGGTATGGGTGACGTGACCATGCGGGACTTTCTTGAGACACACAAACTGCTCCCGGAAAATCTACAAAAAACTACTTCGACAGTTGTCGCTATTCCAGCTGATAGCACTTTCAATCTTGAAGCGCACAAAGCTGCTAAGGTGATCCGTGACTCAGGTATATCAGTCACGACTGATATCGGTACCAAGAAACTTGGTAAAAAAATTAGCGACGCATCTGATAAAGGCGCAGAATACATTATAGTTGTTGGAGAAGATGAAGTATCATCTCAATCATTCTCTCTTAAAAATCTCTCGACAGGTGAAGAAACATCTGGCCCGATTAATAAAATTATAGAAAGTCTGTAGAAAAGTGAGGTGCTAATAGGCACCTCACTTTTCTCTTACGTGGTACAATCCCCCATTATGCGCTACGTCGTCTTTGACCTTGAAACCCAAAACATTTTTCAAGAGGTTGGCTCTAGCGATCCGACGGCTCTTGATATATCCGTTGCCACTGCCTACGACAGTGAAACTGATACGTACACAACCGTGACCGTAGATGAACTCCACAAACTCTGGCCAATTATTGAACGAGCTGATGCGTTGGTTGGATACAACAGTAACCATTTTGATATTCCCCTCTTAAACAAATACTACCCTGGTGATCTCACTAGTATCAAAAGCATCGACTTACTCGAGGATATTAAAAATTCACTTGGTCGCAGACTTCGCCTTGATAGTGTCGCACAAGCAACAGTTGGTGCCAAAAAATCAGCGGACGGCCTGCAGGCCGTCCGCTGGTGGCGCGAAGGAAAAATTAAAGAAGTGATGAAGTACTGCGAACAAGATGTGAAAGTAACCAAGCAGGTATTTGAATATGCCCGAAAACATGGACATGTGAAATTTAAAGATGGAGCCAGGAATCGAGAAATTGTACTCAATACCACCCACTGGGAAGAGCTAGACGGAGGTGCCACCATGACTCATTCTCTATTTTAAGAAATAAAACTCACGTACCCAACCAAACAAGCCAAGATCACGTTGTACCAGATAAATGGCCACAGCGTGTATTTTTTTACATACCCAAGAAATACATGGATACTAAAAAGAGCGACGATGAAGGTCACTATCCCTCCTGCGATTATTGGAGTCCAATCGATACTACCGTTTGCCGTAATGAGCTCAAGTAGTTTTCGAATACCGACAACGGTTGTAACGGGAATAGCCAAGAGGAATGAGAAGCGAGCCGCTTCATACCGGGACATACCAAGGAGCATACCTCCCGACATAACTGCCCCAGCCCGAGAAAAACCTGGTAACAATGACAGCACTTGAAACAGTCCAATCAACAGTCCATTTTTTGCTGTTACTGACTCGTGGACTGGTCGATTGTAATATCGCCACTCGGCATACATAAAAAACACCGCGGAGAAAAATAAAACAACTGCTACAAAGCCTGTAGTTTGAGAATTCCCTAGTGCATATGGCTCTACGAAGAACCCAACCGAAATGGCAGGAATCGAACCGAGTAGGAGTGCTTTGAGTAAGATGAAATCTTTATCATTTACAGGAAGTCGTCCCATCTTTCGCAAAAGAGCTTGAATTACTGTCCAGATATCTGACCGAAAATACACAACAGCTGCTACCGCCGTGGCTATATGGAGAACTCCAAGAAGCGCAGTGGTATCTGTTTTATCAAAAGAGAGGAGGTTTTGAATCAGGGAGATGTGACCAGATGAGGAAATAGGTAAGAATTCCGTTATCCCCTCCAAACAGCCGAGCAAGATACCTTCTAATACTGACATTACAAAAAGTATACCATGGCAATTATGGTATACTTTTAATTATTTACTAATAAATACCCGTCTTTGTATGGACCCGTATCGAGAAGCTCCAAGAAGTCACCCTGCCGTACCAGCGGCTATTGTCATCGGCTTTGCCATGATTGCACTCGCGATCTTTTTTACCGGAAACGGAAAAGAAAGCACTTCGCAAATTCCCTCAAACATTCCCGAAGGAGATGTTTTGGCGACAACCGTTCGCCCTCCAGACCAAACTGATTTCATCAAAGGTAATCCTAATGCCCCAATCGTCATGATTGAATACTCTGATTATGACTGTCCTTTTTGTAAGCAGTATCACGAAACGCTTAATCAGATTATGAATGAGTACGGCATCACTGGTCGGGTAGCTTGGGTGTATCGACAATTCCCGCTTGAACAGCTACACCCTAACGCTCCTAAAATCAGCGAGGCGGCATTGTGTGTCGGTGATCTTGGCGGCAGTGCTGCATTTTGGAAATTCAC
>JAIYEC010000064.1 GCA_027487145.1 bacterium
CTGATTGGCAGCTGCAATAATCTGCTTCTTCTCCTCAGAGGCTTCGTCCAAAGCCTTGGCTGATGCTTCAGCGTTTTCGAGTCCAATCCGAATCTTTTCTTTTCGTTGCTCTAAAAGATTCAAGATTGGCTTGTACGCAAAGCGATACAGCACGTAGACCAATACTGCGAAGTTAATTAACTGCGCAATAAAGATTCGAAGATCTAGTCCTAAGCCCGTTATTAATTCCATACACCCTTACAGTAATGTTCCTTATACGAAAAGGATAATAAGTGATACCACCAAAGAGTAAATCGCTGTTGATTCTGTAATCGCCATTGTAACGAATACAAGCGGTGCCAATTTATCTTGGATTTCTGGGTTACGACCGATTGAGTCCGTTGCATTTGTAGCAATCATACCTTCACCGATAGCTGAACCAAGGGCTCCAAAACTTACTGCGAACGCTGCTGCTAATAATCGTACTGCTTCTGTTTCCATAATTTTTTACTTACTTTTTTTATTAAATCCTCTCTTTTACCCACTATGTACCCACGGGGTCTTCGGGAGCAGGACTCTCCCAAGACATAGTGATAAAGATAGTGGTTAAAAGAGAAAATACAAAGGCCTGAATAAAGGCTGACAAGAGCCCCATAAACATAAATGGGAGCGGAAGGAAGAATGGCATCAAGAAGAGCATTACTGATCCCAATACTTCACCAGCAAACACGTTTCCAAAGAGACGGAATGAGAGTGAGAGAATCTTAGAAAACTCTCCAACAATATCCATAAGACCAAGCACAAACGCCAGTGGGCTTGAGAAATTAAGGTACTTCCCGATATAGCCAATTGGTCCATTAGCCACCACTGCCACTACTTGGGCAGTCATGATACTAACAAGCGTCAACATAAACACAACCGTGTAGTCAGACATCACAGAACGGAATAATGTTGCTCCGTTGTAGGTAGCAGCTGCAGAACCCGGAAGAAACGCAAACAGGTTGGCTGACAAAATGAACAAAAACATTGTAAATACTATTGGAAATAGGATTTTTGCCTTCTTTTCATCGCGGTTAAGGGTACCAATGAACTTGAACGCACCCTCAATAATAGCTTCCACGAAGTTCTGGAATGAGCCTGGTTGCTCTTTAATTGAGCTATTTAGCTTAAAAGCACCGGCCATGAGCACCAAAGAGATGAAAATTGACCAGAAAAACGAGTTTGTAACTGGGAAGTTACCAATATTGAAGAGCACTTCTGGAGCCAAAAATACTACTACGGTAGCAGTTGCAGGCTTCTCTAGTCCTAAAAAAGTCGATAGCGCAAGTAGCGCAACAATGAAGAGTAGAGTGTATGAGCCTGACTTAGTTTTTGGCATAAAGTGCTTCGTGACGGAAATTAGTATGAATATTACTTGGCCTCAGTTTCTGCAGATGGCCCTGATGCAACTTGCTCAGGTTTTTGTGCCATGGCGCTAGAAATTCGTGAGAACTCCTTAACTTTTCTAAACATGAGCATCTGGGTAACCACGAATGCCAGACCGATTCCTGCAAAGAGGTACAGTTTGTTTGTACCAAAGTGGTTATCAAGCATGTACCCAAGTCCTCCAAGTACTAGAATAGGTCCTAAAATAGCAGTTGTGCTAAACAAAAATGCTTGTCTTAAAACCTGGCTTTTCATACAAAATTTGAGCCCACATAGACTACACCAATGCGCTAAATTTGCAACTTAAAGCTGGGGGTATCTTTTTATCTCTCTTCCCTGCTCTTGCAGGCTCTACATTGTTGTGTTTTTATTACAGATGGAGATTCGCATCTGTGATTTTTCCTTTGTTATGAGCTGAATCTCCTTAGTTCACCATAACAAAGGAGAGACAGATGATTCTGTACATAGACCGCTACGGGTACGTGCACACGTCACGCGAGGCTTGCCTCGCCGCAAACGCACGCTAACCAAAGCGCCAAACAACGAAGGCCGGAGCTTCACGCCCCGGCCTTTTTGATTTTGTTTCTACTGTCGAATATTCTGATCAAGAGTAGCCCCTTTTCCATCTTTCCAGGCTGTCCAGCCATTAATGGGTCGTCCTGAACTTGTAGCAGCTGCCGCAGACGGACTACGAAACACAACATCTTTTGTAAACACATAAGAAATACCGTCACCTGATTCTATAAGTGTTTTGTCTTCAATAAACTTGCGACGTGCAACCTTTGACCACCCTGAAAAAGTCTCAGTCTCTCTAATTCTTGCTGTAGATCCAACTAATACATTTAAACTGCCATCATCTAAGAGTTGTGCCTTCGCGTCAGTACCTTCAGTTTTAAGATAATAGATATCATTACCAACGACAGACTCACTCACAACATCAAAGAGTAAGTACCCCAACATCCCCATGATGAGTTTGATGCGTTCAAAGTATTCGTTGGCTACAATCTTTTGAGCTTCAGACAGAGAATTTTCTCTGGGTGCTGCTGTATTAAAAATACCATATCGATCAGCTTTCTTTGCTAGATCCAGAGAGATACTTTCAAGATATTTTATGAACGTGCTATCAAGCCCTCCTACAAAAACTACAGCGGTATTCCATTCATCATCTTCACGTACAGAATCATGAGACAACAATCGGTCAACTACATTCTCGGACTGCCCAATGTATGCTCTCTCCCTTTCTGCTCCTTCACCAAACAGTATGTAGAGTCCTGGTTGTCGAGCGTCGTCTCTAGTTTTAAGTTCTTTAAGTTTACTTCGAGGCACAACAAATGCCTTCCCAGACCAGTTGGCCATCTCAATAAGGCGTAATCCCTTTGGGTTATCATCGAGTAAGATTGTTGTGATTACTTGAGCCATTCTATTTAACAGGATTATTTTCAAAGACTTCTTCTTCAGATACATCTCTCTTCCCACTAAACTCTTTTCTAGAAATCACAGTATCAAAGAGACCAACCACTTCACCCTCATGGCGATTGATTCCGGTGTAGACCAAGCTGGAATCCTCGTAGCGCTTAAATTTGTATACAGCGTCATTCATGAGCGCACTATTGAACACTCCGAGACTCACAAGAAGTTCGAAGTCTTTCTTAGTTAGACCTGTTACTTTCTTAAACAGTCCAGGTTCTAGCTCCGTAATAACATCCTTAAGAGTATGTTCACGGAAGTCGGTTAGGTACATAAAGACTGGCACACGAGTTGCAAATTTAATTAGCTTTTCCTGTATTTGCTTACGAAGACCTTTCATCTCCTTCTCTTCGTCAGATAGTTCTTTTTTATCCTTCTTACTAGGCTCCTTATCGCTCCCTGCTTGTTCCTTCTTCTTCTTATCTACGGACTCAGATTTGTTGATGATCGTTTCAATATCTTGGTTCAAGCTACGGAATCCCTCAATACTCATGAGTGCATCCATCGCCTCTTTACTATTCATAAGTCGCTTGAGGGTATTATTGTCTACATTCACCAGCAAAGCGCTTTCCCAACGACGAGCCAGCAAGGTTGCTGTCGTGCCGCTCATGGCCATATCAAGAATACCAGCAGCATCGATCTGTTTCATTGCACTGCCGTCGTATGCCAGGACCGGCAAGAAGTGAATGAAGTCTTGTACGTTTTTTTCTGGATTTGATTCACTTACATTTAAGCGACAGCTGTAATCAGCAATCTGGCGTAAGGCTCGGTTAGGAGCGAAGTCGAATACATAACACTCTTGTTTCATTATCTCTTCTTTATTTGGTGACTTGCTATCTGGATTCTTAATCGTCCACGGAGTCTGCACCCGGAACGCTGCCTGGAAATATGTCTCAGGTGTAGAAAGGTTGCGAAGCATGAAGATACCTGTCCACGGCTTTACAGATACACCCGTCATCAGTTTCCCACATGACAGTGTAATCGTCTTTGAGTGGAGAGGATCATCCATCGCTTCAAGAACAGGTTTTAAAGCCTTTACACCCTGACCTGCAGCTGTGCCGGCCGCAATTACTATCTTGTAGTCTTTGTAGAAAGTGTTCTGTCGCTTTTGCAAGAGATTAGCCATTGCATGACATGAAGCCACTGACGGCATGAACCAGAGCGTGTGATTAAGAACTGAGAGCAATTCTGCATGAGAAAATGGCATTGGTGGTTTCTTTGCTCCAAGCTTAAGATTGTCTACTGTTGTCTCTTGAAATGCTCCTCGAATCAAATCAAGCCATTTTTGAACCTCATCTTCATATTTAAATTGCGCCTTATCTCCCCTGCCAGTAGCAGAGAAGAAGGTATTGAGATCAAACTCATCAAACTCTCCATCCATGGCAATTTCACGGATAGCATCAGGCATTTGATACGTCATCATTACCATGCGAGGTAGCGATTCATATGGATTAGGACCATCAGTTTTCTTCCACTGCTCTTTAGCTCTCTGTTCGTCAGAATAAGTCCAGTTAAATATCTGCTCTTCGATAAACTCTCCCGATTGAATAGCTCTAAATGGTGTCCCGGAAAGATATAAATAAGCACAAGTTTTAATAGGCAAAGACGCTTCGGAGAATTCCATCTCGTCCCTGATACCGTCGGCAATAGTATCTTCTTCACCTTCAAAAAGCTCCTTAGCACTCTCACGCCAAGCACCATAGTGATATTCATCAAAAATCACACAATCCCAGTTCTCCTCATGGACCCACTTATTTTTATCTTTTGTCTTGCCATCTTTCTTACCGAGATAATCCTGGAAGGAGCCAAAGCATACAAATGGTCGCTTCTTATCAACCGTATCAAAGGTTAGTCCCTCGTTCGGATTTGAGTTGAAAAATTGCCAACCTTCAAAGTCAGTATGACTCATCAGGTCTTCTTGCCACGAGTTTTGTACGGCAGGTTTAAAAGTAAGGACAAGGATTCGTTTCCACCCTTGTTGTTTAGCTAGTTGATATGAAGCAAAGGTCTTACCAAAACGCATCTTTGCATTCCAAAGAAAGTGTGGAGTTTTGTTTTTGTTTTCTTTTTTGTAACTATTAAAGTAGGCTGCTGTTTTTTCAACTGCCGCAGATTGTTCAGGACGCATCGGAAATGTCTGGTGTCTGTTCTCTATATTTAACTCACCAGATACTACGGCTGTATATGCCGCCTCAACATCTTTAGCTTTACACTCAAACCATTCCAACCCTTTCTCACGCTTAAACCCTTTTGCTTCCAGTGCTTTATGTACCTCATGATCCATAAATGAACCTCCGTCTTTCCGCATGGCTGGTAGCTCAAGCAAGATACGGTACTGAAGCCCGGCTGTACCTACTTGCTGCACAATACGGTCTTGGACAGCATTGACGGTATAACCAACCTTAATCCAGCCCTTTTTATCCGGGACTCCGACAAGCTCGTAGGCATAGATTTTTGGGTCCGCTGGAGGACGTGGTGGGAAGAATTTCTGTGCCATACGATTAATCCATAGGACGAACTAGTGATTCAATGAAAGCAATTTCGTCTTTTGTAAGCTTGTATTTTTTGTACAGTTTTTCATCTGACCACTCTTCAGAAAAATCTTGTACTGGTACAAAACTATAGACTTTCTTCATCGAATTCTGGGTAATCTTAATCATAGATACTAGCAGATGGAAGAATCTAGTTTGTATATATGAAACAACATTTTCTGCTTCCTTTTTAGTCTTAAAAGGGCCAATTACAAGGTATGTTTCCGTACAACATGTATCAGGACCAACTATAAATGGTTCAAGCCAATCTTTACTTGCGATACCGACTCCCCACGCTTTCGGAATTAAAACCTTATAACCCTTTAGTAAATTTACGTTCTTTTTAATATCTCCTTTGTTCACATAGCCTAAACCATTTTTTCTCCAGCCGTTATAATAAAAGGCAACGCTTCCTTGAAATGGTTCTTTCTTAAATTTTACCTCAACTCTTTTGTAGCCACCCTCAACTCTTGTATCAAATCCGAATGGGTCATTTGCACTAACTAATTCAGAAAAAGAAGATTCATTTTTCTTCTGAATCTTTTGTAGTACAGAAATTGAATCGTTATGTCTTATAAAAGTTTCTGCTCCAGGTTCGAGCAATGGCCGATTTGATTCAGTTACTTTATTGTTATCATGCGTAACAATGCGACAAGTTGCACTTGTTTGCGTTTTATCCCACAAAAAATAACAAACTCCTCCTTTAATTTCTACACCAGGAAAACAGTCAGATGCATTTAAAAAATCGTGGATTATAGAAATTCTATTATCACGTAACATCTCATCTCTAAATGAGTCCAGGGCTCTACCGCCAGTAAACCAGCGTGAGGGAATAATCATTGAAAGATAGGTTGGATTGAGTTTTTTGGCTTGCTCAACAAATTTATGGTAAACAGGAATTGCACTTGAACCTGTTCCTCCACCGTCGTTCAATTGATATGGCGGATTTCCTATAATGACGTCGAATTTCATATTGTTAAAAAATGTTTCTGGTTCGTCGGTGTGAATAAATTGATAAGCATAGGTTTCTAATGTGTCTTCTCGATTGTATTCCGATTCACTCGCTCCACAGTAGGTACAGCGTCCACCCTGCCAGGTATGGTCCATTCGTTCATAACGAATATTTCCTTGTTCATCATCAAAAACTGTACAGACGGAATACTTTTTGTGGTTGGCTATCTTGCTACAGTATACGCCTCGACGAGAAAGCAGCGAAGTGAGTTCTGTAATTGCTAGGCCAAAGATTTGATTCTTATAAATATGATTGATACGTTCTTGACGGTCAGGTATCTGTGACTCTAGCCCTTTATTGAGTCTGACTGCTATCTCTCTTAGGAATACTCCTGTTTTACTCACAGGATCGAGGAATGTCGCGTTTTTGTCGCCCCAGAGCTCACTTGGGAGTTGGTCCAACATTTGATTCACAACACTTGGGGGCGTAAACACCTCGTCGTTACTAAGGTTGGCAAGACAGGTAAGGACGTCTGGGTTGTAATTAATTATTGGCTGCATACGCTAGGTTTAAAACATGAGTCAAAGGGTACTCCTTAACTGATTTAGGGATAAAGGTCGGTTCATTAGTGTCGGACCAAAAAGACGGGTTAAAGAACAATGTACCGCTAGCTGTCTCAGTTGGAATTAGCTCTTCAAAGAGATAGTCGTGCCGCTTCACCTTGCTATCAACAACCAGGGACCATTGTGAGAAGATTATTGGCTCCTTTGTTTCTGGATGCTTTAAATCAAGAGCATCGCCAACCACAATGTTTCTGTCTAAAACAAATCGTACAGAATCACGGAGCTGGTCTTTGGTTTGTTTCTTATACTGAGTCGTATACAAGTCATCAAACAGCATAAAAAGTCGCTCTCGACATTCTCTAGCATTATCTTCAAGTAATTCAACGCCATAGATACTTCCGACCGCAATAACTGCCATTCGTTCAAATTCGATCTGACTTTTCCCGTAGACTTTTCTGACGCGATCCAACTTTTGCTCAAGCACAGGGAGGAGAAAATTACCTGTACCACAAGCTGGTTCTAAGAACCTTGATTCGATACGTTCGGTCTCATGTTTAACAAGTTCGAGCATGGCATACACCTCACGCTCGTTAGTTAAAACTTCACCATGGTCCCGAACCCTATCTTTGGATTTAACTTGCGACATCTTGTTAAAAGAATAGCACGGATCCTTATGGGGTCATACTTCTTAGACTGTAAAATATAACCCAAAATATGGCTAGTATAATTAGTAAACAGTGGAAACACTTTCCACAGGAATACTTGATCTTTTGCTATACAAATGCTACAGTTTATCAATCACGACGAGAAGGGTTGCGAACGGCTAACTACCTAAGCAGCCCTTTTCTTTTTCTCTAATTTTACCTTAGTGTCTGGGTTTGAAAGGTCGGCAAAATACGGTGCCCCAATTTGCTTATAAAGCGATGAGGCATATCGTTGTTTTGGAAAGAGAATCTTCTCTAGTCTATTTTGCTCAATAAGGAAGTCGACTAGTGATTTGTAATCACCATCACCTGAAACAAGAACGATTCTCTCGAAGTCTTCTTTGAGATACAGACGTTTCATGATTGAGAGGATAATATCCGAGTCGACATTACCTTTCTTATCTCCGAGCATTGCAGCAGTATGTTGTCTAAACACTAAGATAAATCCTGCTGTTTGTATTTCTTCGTAGAGAGCATCTCCTTTACCATCCTCTTGAATATAGCCAAGATAATAGTATGCCTTAGCGACATTATACTTTTTCTCAAGGTAGACACGAAAGCGAGCAAGATCTACCCGCCATTCTGGGTCGCGTTGTGTA
>JAIYEC010000030.1 GCA_027487145.1 bacterium
AGAAGGTCTTCCGTACGTTATCTTAGAAGCTGGCTTGGCTGGATTACCAGTCGTTGCTACTGACCTACCCGGCAACCGCGACATCATTGAATCAGGTGTGCACGGATTTTTAATTGAACCTGAACATCGAATACTAGCGACCTCGCTTGAGATGTTAATCCGAGACCCTGGCATGCGTCGTACACTTGGCGCGGCGCTGCAAGAAAAAGTGATGACAGAATTTTCTGTCGAGCGGATGCTCGAAGAGACGTTTGCCCTTTATACTTCCAACAAGTCAGTAGCTTCGTAACGCTTCTGCGTATAACGACTCATTCCCATTACCATACCTACTGCCACAAGCTCAGTAATGAGGTGAGATCCTCCGTAACTTAAAAACGGAATAGTTGTTCCTGTCACCGGGAGTAATCCGATATTCATACCAATATGAATAAAAAAGTGTGCCACAAATAAAATAGCTACGCCTGATGCAAATAACCGTTCAAAGTTCGTCGCACTATTATTAGCATGATAGAGCAATCGCCAGACAACAATTGAAAAGAGAACAAAAAGCAATATAACACCAAGCAACCCCCACTCTTCAGCATACGCAGCAAAAATAAAGTCTGTCTCATACTCGGGCAGGAATAACAGCTTTGACTGCGTTCCGTATCCAACCCCCTTCCCTAACAAACCACCTGAACCAATTGCCACTGTTGATTGGTAGGCGTTATATCCTGATCCTTGAATATCAGCCAAAGGATTAAGGAAAGTCATGATACGGGCTTTTTGATAATCAAAAAAGACAAACTGCCACATCGTAGCAAACGTAATCACGCCCAACATAAACACAGTTAATAAATGACGAAGCTTGATACCGGAAACCAGCACCATACCAAACCAAACCAAAAAGAGAATGGCCGCGGATCCAAAGTCAGGCTGAATAAACACTAATCCAAAAATACAGACCGCATAGATTCCAGAAATAATGATGTGCTTGAAGTCACCGATCTGCTCATGTCGTTTGGCAAAGTATTTAGCTAAGACCAGGATAAGAACAACCTTTGCTGGGTCTGATGGCTGCAGTGAAAAGAAGCCGAAGTTAAATCGACTCTGCGCTCCTAGGGTAATTTCTCCAATAAATAGCACTAAAATGAGAGAAGCAACTGTTCCAAGGAAAAAATAAAAAATCGTGTTCCCTGTTCGCAGTGAACGATAGTCTGGAATCGCCGCTATCGCCATCACAAAAAATGCTGCGACAATCCATACAATTTGTTTATTAAAAAATGCGTTGTCTCCAACGTGTGAATACATTGTCACCAACCCCATGAGTGTTAGTCCTAACACTGGCAACACGAGCGCTGCATCAAAACCAGAAAAAAAAGTCCGCCAACGAAACATCCACGTATTGTAGCGCAAAAAGAGTTACCGACACTCTAGAGATGATTCAAATCTCTTGTATAACCTACCGTAGTGGGGTGAAGTTGGCTCCTGTCTTGGCGATGACATCAATTCTCGTTGCGCCCGACTCACACAAAGAACCAGTTATTTTTTGGTATATCTGCTGCAAATCAGTTGTTTGTGGAGCCAGATACGCGTTTTCTTTCGATGAGGCTAGCGATTCAATAAAAGGAGTATCTACGCCTTTCCCTAAACCAATAGCGTATACCTCTACTCCATCTTGAGCTAATGCTTCAGCTGCCAAGCGAGTGTCTTCAACAATAGCTGTAGTATCTCCCGGTGCTGTTGGAAGTCCATCAGTTAAGAGTACGACCGCACGTCTAGAATTACTAGTATGTCTCTGCGATGATAGTTCGGCAGCGGCGGTTTTTAATCCTGCCACGGTATTGGTAAATCCAACCTCATCAGCTGGCGAGATAGTGAGTCCAGCGATAATCTCCGCTGTGCTTTGATGATTTTTAGATAACTCACTGACTGTCACTGCTTGCGATGCAAAGGTCACGACTGAAGCCTTATCGTCTGATTTAAGACTTTCCACAAACTGCTTGGCAGCCAAGAGCGCATCGGTAACTGGCTGAGGTGGATTATCACCGTCATTATTCATACTGCCCGAGAGATCTATGGCCATAATAATATCGCTTGGAATCTCACAACTACGAACAGTTTTTGAAAGCGGTCGGGGCCACGTAAAGACAATATTTTTACTTGAACGACCATCAAATGTATCAATAAATGTTTGTGAAGCTGTGATTGGTTCACCAACGGTATTAAAGAGTGTGGCTACTACTTCAATTCCGTTCGCCTTTGTTAAGGCCGTATTTTCGATGGTGACATTCAATCTCGGTTCAGTATCTATCGCAAGTAAATCTAAACTAACAGTCTTAAACTGCTCTCTTCCTACCGTCGCCGGTACCCACACCTCAACTGGCTTGAGTGTTAGCTTTGTCTCTGTCACCGGTTTATTAAAGGTAAGCCTTCCTTCAAATACTGGATACACGCTACGTGGTGGCAGCACGGTCTTGCCGACCTTCTCACCAATCTTTTCCGTACCATTATAAAACTCAAACGTATACTCCAAAACCGGCGTGGCTGCGATTTGGTTTTGGTTCTCAATATAGGCTACCGCATTATACTGTCCTGGGACAATTTCAAAACTTTTTGCCCAGAGTACGGTAGGAGCAGTTACCGCAGCAGCACAAATACGTACACACGATCCACCGCAGTCCACCCCTGACTCTCCGTTATTCATGATTGAATCAAAACAATCACCTGGTGTATAAAAATAAATCTGATACACCCCAAAGGCCAGCACTGTACACACCGTCAAGAACCCCGTACCATACTGCACTCTTCGCCAAAACGCCCATTTCCGAAACTGTTTCATTGTACGTATTGTAACAAAGAAAACAGCCGATATCCTTAGTATCGGCTGTTTTTCGTAGACAACTGACTGTACTTAGATTTCCTCAATCACTCCCTGCGCCTCAACCGTTGCTGTTCTCGTGAACACCGTACCAGAGTTTGGTTCAACACAGCGAAGGGTGTATTCACTTTTGGCGGTAATTGGACCAGCTGAAGCGTTTCCTGATGGACCGTTTGTGACTGGGTTAAAGTTTCTCGTCGTCATAGCTGGACCAAAGACACTGCAGTTGAGTGGGTATGGGTTCCCCACTGTCCAAGAAATGGTTGAGTTTTGGTTGTTTTGGACGCGGGCTGGGTTGGCGGTGATGGAGAGACCTGGGTCGGGTGAGCCAACATTTAGATCGAGGATTCTCACATTATCGGTCTCATCTGTCTCTGATACAGCATTGGTTGAGTCAACGGTGACTCGAACACGATTGTTTCCTAGTGGGATACTGCCAGTGACCACTTCTGTCCGACTAACTGACTGTCCAACTGTCAGTGTTCCAAGCGAACCATTAGCAGTGTGGTCATACCCATTTTGTCCTCTATCAAACTCAAGACTATAGTTGGCATTGGTGCTAGTGTCGCTACCTCCGTTATTAGTAGTCTGGAAAATGAAATTAATTGAATCGTACGCACCGGTACTTGGATTAAATGCTCCAAGGGTATACGTGATGTTTGGCTGACTGAAGTTAGGAAGTTGTCGAGTCGTGATGGTGAGAGAGTCAGCACCAGTTCCACCGGGACCGGTACAGGTGACGGTAAATACGATACTCGTATTATTTGACGGTGTATCTACATTATCACTACCAGTGGTGTTATTAGCAGTATTAAATCCAGAGCCACTACCAGTACAACTACTGGCATTGGTACTATTCCATCGGAGTGCCACAGTATCTGAACTGTTAACAGTCTGATCTGTACTATTCCATCCCCCACCGTTGATTGATGCTTCGAGGTTTGCAGTGGTGGGACCGCTTAAGGCCAGCGTGATGGTGTGTTGTGTCCAGCCAGAGACTAGCCCAGCAACATCGCGTGCGCGAACTTGAAACGTATAGGTGCCCGGAGCCGGCCAGCTTCGATTCCCCACAATCCCAACACCTGAGTTTACAAGCAGTGAGGTCACTTCACTCGTCCCATCATTATTCCAGTCTACATCGTACTGTATCTGATCACCGTTGGGATCGGTCGCTGTAAAGGTAAATGGATATGAAGTACTGGTATCTCCATTTACCGGACCAACAATTGTTGGCGGATTTGGTGGTGCATTACTTGCTGTCACATTCACAACAACCGAGTCTGTTACTCCATCACAGTTGAGAATATATGTTTCAGGGGAGCTTGTAATAGCGCTGGCTGGTACTGTTCTACTGCCAGTCAATGTTACACCGCCGCCTGGAAGTCCTGCTCCATAGAGAGTACAGCTGCTTACCCCCGTTGAATTCCAACCAATATTAAGTGCAGCTGTATCAGGCACTGTTACTGGTCCGTCGCTGTTATTAATTTTTAAATCTACGACCGGCGCGACACAACCTGGAAACCGATAAAGCCGCCCTCTCCAACCTGGATTTGCGTCATCAAAAATTACCAAACAAGTACCTGGTCCAGCATTTGCATTTCCAGGAGATCCGGTCTCAGCGTCACCGTCTTCAGACTCAAGGACATACCCTAAATTCACACATTCTTGACTACGGTCAAGAAATTCCTGAAGTGTTGTGGCATCAAAACCAATTGCACCCGCAGAACAGGAAGGTGCAGCGGAAGAGCTATTGAGTGAAAAATTTATTGTCTGTTGGGGCACGGTGTGGATTACAGGTGAGGTTGGCCAAGCGGTTGGTTCGGTACAAACCATTGGCGATTGTCCTGCTTCTGATTGTAAGTAATGGATACCAAGATCGGTACTTTGAAAATTTACACTAAGGTCAATTGGACCTGAGCCTGTCACTGTACAGGTGTTTCCCGAACAAGAAAGTCCGTTGCCAGTAATCGATGTTCCAGGAGTATCTACCCAAACTGTGTGAGCAAACATTGCTGAATTAGGACAACCAACGCCTGTATTTATTACATACCCTGATATACCTCCATCCCCATAACCAAACCATCCAATTGGACCTGGGCACCATGGAACTGAAATTACAAGAACATTATCTGATGTACACACTCCAGAGGGAGCTTGTGAGAATCTTCCAACATATCCATTTCTTGGAACTCCAGGTCGCCATATTTTCCAAAAAAAACTATCGGTATTTCCCGATCTCCAGACTATGTCAGAATTTTGAAACGGATCAATAGTGACTTGCAATTGGTCACCTACTGACACCGTACTTCCGTTAGTAACTATTGAGTTACCAGCACTCATGTTTCGCACAGTTACACCATAACTGACACTGACATCTAAGTCTATCTGACCGGGGAGAGAAGTTATATAAAATCCAGGACTAGGTAATGTAGCGTCCCATGTTACAGTGCTTGCATCAACAGTTTTATTCGTGAAAAGTAACCCAAATGCCACTAAACCAATAAAGAAAACTGGGGCAACGACAACTATATTCCTGTCAATTTTTGTGCCACTTTTTTTTATGTGATTACGTACAACCCAACACAAGAGTAAAATAATAACTATTGTCGAAATAATAAATAAAGGGTTTAAAAGTAAATTCATGATAGTGTTTTCGGAAAAAGATTCGTTGATGCACGGTACACCAAGCGCATTACAATCAAAAGCAAGCGTTGTTTGAGTAATAGGAACACCTTCTTTCTCAAGAGTAGCACGTACGACTGCATAATTTTGATTGTTTGCAGACACAAAGTTCGGCACAAGAACATCGGTAATGTTAGAGCGCGTAATAGAAGTGAGTACTGTTCCAGCCTGATCGGTCACTTCTAATAAAAGTCTATACGATGTAAGATCTGCACCTGCGGTTGCACTTACACAATAAAATATATCAGTCGACTGGTCTGCAGAAAGTGGCACGCTACTAATACCAGCAACCAGAATGGACGGATCCTCAGGAGCTCTTAAAAATTGAAAATCAAACAATGATTTAGTACCTCCATCATCTAGCAACGCGTTTACAGTGAACTGTTTGGCACTAGTTGGACGAGTGGTGTAGGAAATTGTTTCTTGACTATTGGCAGCTATGGTGAGCACACTAGTTTTTGTATCCAGTCGATTAGTCTCAATCTGGTAGTCACCAAAATATTGATTCCATTGTAATGGAATCATCTTTTGCTCAGCGGTAGGATTTACCACCTGAATACTAAGGGTTACCGTATCATCATCACCAAGTGTCGTTTGATCAAACGTGAAGTAAGGCTCACCATTGATTCGTAAGGTATCGTAAAGAAATTCAACTGACTGTTCTTCTGAGACAACAGTAAAGCGTGGTCCATACCCTTCCAACGCTGCCTCATTACCCATAAATACCAGTGCATATTCAATGACATACTCACCAGCTGACTGATTACGCGGGACTATCCATTCATCAGTAAAGGTATACTCACTAGACTCTGGTAAGACAATATTTTCAGCCACAACATATCTATCGACTAAGTGTAACGTCTCGCCATCGGTGACTTGATAAACACTAGCTCGTAACTCTGTCGCCGGTACGGTGATTTGGTTCTGATTCTTTACGACTCCAGTAGATATAATTGATGTCTGTGGCGCAGCTTCTGTTTGATTACCTGATACAGTAAATTCAATGTTATCGAGACTGAAATTATCAGTACAAAAAATATTTGTTTTGGATGCTGCTGTATGTAAGTCAGTCTCTACTGCAAAACTTACCTGATACGGCACTAGTAGGATTGCTAACCCAAGGATGCAATGTAGTAGACGACTCATAATAAACACACGATAGCTAGTAACTACCTTATTATAGACCCACTACCCCTTGAATCCAAAACAATTATATAAAATTACGTGTTGGTTTTAGATATCTGAATCAAGGTACGCTCTAATTGATTGTTTTATAGTATGAATGTGTCGTTTGAACTCTTCACTATCGGGTTGTAAAAGTGTAAAACGAAAACCGTGGTAGGTTGAGTTAAAGCCACTGTGCAATGGAACAACGCATATCCCAGTAGCAGCCAAGAGATAGTACACGAAACGTTTATCGAGACTAAAATCTGGATTTATGAGTGATTCAATATACTTCCCTACCTCACTATTTGAGATACTCATTTTTTGCGAATTAGTGAGCACATCTTCTTTAAAGACCACCGTCATATAAAATGCTCCTTGTGGTTTGTGTACTATGAGTTCAGGAATTTCACCCAAGATAGCTGCGGCTGTGTCAGCCATGGCTGCATACTTGGCTGTTCGTTTTTTCAGATATGGATAGTATCGCTCATCTTGCATGATAATTGGGATGAGTCTTTGTGGAAGTGTAGTCGAACACACCTCTAGCATCTTGGCATCAATCAATGACTTGCAATACTTATCGAAGTCTTCATCTTTGTCACGGTTGTAGAATTCGACCCACCCGCAGCGCCCGCCTGGCCACGGGAATTCTTTTGAAACTCCACGCATGGCAATACCAGGAACGTCTTCAATAAACGCAGCAAGCTTTTGATACTCCACCCCGTCGTAAACAAGGTTAGAGTAAATTTCGTCAGAGATGATGAAGAGTTTGTATTTCTTGGCGAGGGCCACAAACTTCTTCATGGTTTCTGGCGGATACACAAAACCCGTTGGGTTATCTGGATTCACAATCAGGATACCCGTGATATGCGGATTTTCCTCAAGCTTACGTTCAAGCACTACAAAGTCTGGTTGCCAACCGTTATGTGGATCAAGCGGGTACGTGAAATGTGGACTATCTGCGTTCGCCGACTCAGCTGATGAGTGAGTTGGATACGCTGGATTTGGACCAATCACTCGCGCAGTGGGATGAAGACTACGGTAAAGTTTTGAAATAGCATCGCCTAGGCCATTAAAGAACAGAATGTCATTTGCAGTAATTTGAATGCCGCCTTCAAGATTTCGCTCGTGGGCAATATACTCACGAGTCTCTAAGAGACCCATGGTTGGAGAATAAGCCCAGGTTTTATCTTCCTTGAGAGCATTCTGTACATGCTCCTTAATCCAAGCAGGGATTGTCTCCCCTTTCGCAATTGGGTCACCAATATTTTCCCAGATGATTGGCTGTCCTAATTTTTCAATAGTGTTCGCCACCCCAACAATCTCGCGTATTTCATATACAAGATTATCTGCCCCAGGGTGAGTAATCGTATTTCGCATAGCAGTGAGTATAACAAACTTGCTTTTACAGAAGATACTTTATCTTATTGACACAAATAAATTTTTATAATATAAAATGCTGTACATTTTAGGGAGAGATAAAATGTCAAAAAAGACAACTGATGTCACCCTGCGAGACATCCTTGATCACAAAGTTTGTGACAAAAAGTTCCGTAAAGGAACCTTTACTATACTGGTACAAATACTCTGCAACGCTCTGAGGGCCTATGATAAGAGTCTTAAGCAACCACCTCGCAAACTCCTATCTCTCACCTGGGGAGATATGCTAGAGATAATTCCTAACCAGGAGCGACTACGGGGACACCGGAGGTCGGGTACTGTCAAGGTAGAAGCGATGGTCTATCTGCTAGCCAGACATGGGCTAGAGTTTCCTACATCCGACGAAAATACAGCCCTCGTTGAGTAAAATCGACGAGGGCTTCAATTTATCTGCAACCACTCTATCCAAAGCCTGGCTCTGGATAGAAGGCAGAATATATAGAAAAAGCCCACCTTTATGGTGGGCTTTTCGTAGGAGATTTAAAAGCTCTAAGTTGGCGCCTACCTATTCTTCCGCTTACGCAGTACGTTCGGTGGTAGAAGGCTTAACTTCCGTGTTCGGAATGAGAACGGGTGTACCCCTCCCCCCAAAGCACCAACTTAGAGATTTCAAAACTGCCATTGTTTCAATAGCGTGAACCATTCCCGGGCGATTAAGCCGCAGGATCAGTTCACGCGATTGAACTTACATATTCGAAGGTGTTTGTGTTTTGTAAAAGGGGTGCGAGGCTGAAGTTTCAGTCTCGCGAGAACAAAGTGGAATGCAGGCGGCACTCATGAGAGTGCCGCCCACACCCAGGCGGCGAGCATCGGTATTAGAGGGGGGGGTTCCGATGGGCCGAAAAGCGACGATCGCTGACACAGGGTCGCGGGTATGCAGCGACCGTCGCCGAGGGTCGATATTCCTACCGACTCCCCTTTTACAAAACACAAACGTAGGTAAACGTTACAAAAACTCAGAAATGCACAGCGTTGTGATATACAACGTTCCTTGCAAGACACACGTCCAATTAGTACACCTCAGCTGCACGCATTACTGCGCTTCCACTTAGTGCCTATCAACCCAATCATCTCTTGGGGGACTTACTGATACCTCATCTTAGAGTTGGCTTCCCGCTTAGATGCTTTCAGCGGTTATCCGTTCCGAACATAGCTACTCGGCAGTGCACCTGGCGGTACAGCCGATAGACCAGAGGTTCGTTCATCCCGGTCCTCTCGTACTAGGGACAAATCTCTTCAAGTATCGACGCCTGCAGTAGATAGGAGACCAACCTGTCTCACGACGGTCTAAACCCAGCTCGCGTAACTTTTTAATTGGCGAACAGCCAAACCCTTGGGACCTGCTCCAGCCCCAGGATAAGTTGAGCCGACATCGAGGTGCCGAACCGTGCCGTCGCTATGGACGCTTGGGCACGACTAGCCTGTTATCCCCAGGGTAACTTTTATCGGGTAATCTCCGGCCGCATCTAACGCGTACCATCGGTTCACTATGCTCCACTTTCGTGTCTGTTTGACATCTACGTCTTACAGTCAAGCTGGTTTATGCCATTACACTATCGTCACGGTTTCCATTCGCGACTAACCAACCTTGAGACCCCTCCGTTACGATTTGGGAGGGTAGCGCCCCACTAAAACTGCCTACCACGCACTGTCTCAACAAGGTTTTTCCTTGCTGGTTAGAAATTGCCAAAATAAAGGGTGCTATTTCACTGGCGACTCCACGGTACCCGAAAGCCCGCTTCAAAGTCTCACACCTATACTACGCATTAATTCAACAATCCCAATACGAAGCTACAGTAAAGCTCCTGGGGTCTTTTCGTCTAACTGCAGGTACCCGGCATCTTTACCGGGATTGTATTTTCACCAAGCAGGTCCTCGAGACAGTTTCCCACTCGTTACGCCATTCGTGCACGTCGGAACTTACCCGACAAGGAAATACGCTCTATATTCCCTTCTCCTACAAAATAAATTGTAGACATTTCACAATAGGACTCTATCTTCACCACCGGCCACAAACAATTATCTGTGCCGCTGAGGTGTCTAGCATTTGGTCTCTTGTTGGCTAGATTTGGACAATCCTTTCTTTTAAGAAAGGTTAGGTAACTATGGCTAGGCTGTTCATCCTATAATCGTTCCAGTCCGTTCAGCGTACTTCATTACTGAAGCGCGCTGAACCTTAGAACGATTATAGTTATCGCTGACATTTACTGGGGCTTATACAGTCCAGCACAACAGGACGAATCCCATTGCACCCCCCGTATTTAACCTTCCAGCATAGGTCAGGCGTCACCCTCTATACATGGACTTACGTCTTCGCAGAGAGCTGTGTTTTTGATAAACAGTCGGCAGGAAATCTTTCGCTGCGGCCCCCATTGCTGGGGGCGGGCCTTATCCCTAAGTTACGGCCGCTATTTTGCCGAGTTCCTTGAGGACCTCTCACTTGTTCGCCTTAGTCTTCTCGACTCTACCACCTGTGTCGGTTTGCGGTACGGAACCATTATGCTTAACCCAAACGAAGTTTTTCTCGGAAGTGTGCTCTCTAAAATTTGCTTGCGCATTTAGACTCTACTTGGACTATTGTTACCCGGATTTGCCTAAGTAACATCCTCATAGCTCCTACCCCAATCCAATAAGGGGCTTTAAATACAACACTCCGTCCCTCCATAGGAACATAACAGTGTGCAGGAATATTAACCTGCTATCCATCGGGTCCCCCATTCGGGATTCCCTTAGGACCGACTAACCCTTCGCTGATCACCATCGCGAAGGAAACCTCGGTATTTCGGCGGGCAGGGTTCTCGCCTGCCTTGCGGTTACTTGTGCCGGCATTCTCACTTCTGTACGCTCCAGGTAGGCTCCCGCCACCCCTTCATCGCAGAACAGAACGCTCTCCTACCACTCGTATCATAGATACGAATCCGCAGTTTCGGTAATATGCTTGAGCCCCGATCATCTTCGGCGCAAGGACTCTCGACCAGTGAGCTATTACGCTTTCTTTAAAGGATGGCTGCTTCTAAGCCAACCTCCTGGCTGTTTGGGAGTCCTCACTTCCTCAAGTTGCACTGAGCATATATTTAGGGACCTTAACTGGCGATCTGGGCTGTTCCCCTTTTGACCAATGGAGCTTCTCCCCCATAGTCTAACTGCCGAGCTATAACCATCTGGTATTCGGAGTTTGATAAGAAAGACGAGATTTCTCCCTGTTCTTTCTTTCCAGTGCTCTACCCCCAGTGGGACCACTCGACGCCAACCCAAAAGCTGTTTCGGAGAGAACCAGCTATTACGGAATTCGATAAGCTTTTCACTCCTTACCACAAGTCATCCGAGAGTTTTGTACGGCTCACCGGTTCGGGCCTCCACGACCTATTACAGTCGCTTCACCCTGCTCATGGCAAGCTCATCCCGCTTCGGGTCGTACCCCTACCCCCTATATTTCGCGCTATTCACGCTCGCTTTCACTGTGCCTCCGTGGGGTTGCCACTTAGACAAGGGATAAAGGTACACTCGCCGGCTCATTCTTCAATAGGCACGCAGTCACCCTTTCGGGCTCCTACTCCTTGTAGGTGTATGGTTTCAGATCTATTTCACTCCCCTCTCCGGGGTTCTTTTCACCTTTCCCTCACGGTACTTGTTCACTATCGGTCTTCAAGAATATTTAGCCTTACCAGTTAGTGCTGGTGGATTCATCCGAGCTATTCGTGTCTCGGACTACTCAGGAACGGAATCAAGAGAGGTCGATATATTTCGAATACAGGACTATTACCTTCTGGGGTCGCGCTTCCCAACGCGTTTTCCTATATATCAACTTTGTAACTCTCCGCAACTAAATGCAGACTCCGCCCTACAACCCCATACATATAAATACGTATGGTTTGGGCTATTCCCGTTTCGCTCGCCGCTACTAAGGGAATCGCAAGAACCTTCTTCCTGAACATAATGGCGCTTGCGCACCAATGCTCAGGAACGAGTCCCTGAACATGATGCTAAGCATCTGTTCAGAAAGAAAATTCCGTATATTGCTTTCTATTCCTCTAGGTACTGAGATGTTTCACTTCCCTAGGTACGCATCCTCATACAAGGATTCCTGCTGAAAGCAGGAGGGTTTCCCCATTCGGACATTTCCGGGTCAAAGGTTATTTGGCACCTCGCCGAAACTTATCGCAGCCATATCACGTCCTTCATCGCTTCTTGAAACCAAGGCATTCACCATACACCCTTTAGTCTTGCAAGGAACGTTGGATACCACATCGTGATAACGCGTTTCCTTGCGAGAACTTGTATGTACACCGCTGCACATTTCTGAGTGTCTCCTCACACCGTATATTGCTTGGTGTGGTGTGAGGAGTCGTCGTACCACCTACGGCACGACTATTTAGTCGTGAGCTTCAGTAAGGACTGGTTGAAAACCAGTTATGGTGGGTGGCCTTCCGGAAGACCACCCACCTTTCATCAGTCACAGTGACAGCATAGGGCCGAAGCCGAGACTGTACCATCTTCACTCCTCGCGTCGAGGGCTACTAGGCGACTGATGAATTCTTTTGAACTTCCTTACTGAAGCTCACGACTTTTTGTCTACCGGGGACGAAAAGCCCTGAGCGGTTGCAACACCTGACTCAATTCTTAACCCGGTAAACGTTTACCTGTGTTGTGTGTATCCGCTTGCTAGAAGATACATCACAACGTGCCTGGTGGGCGTCGATTCCACACCAGGACTTGCGGAGACAGACCTTATCAATCTGTCTCCTTCGAATATGTAAATGTCAATGACCGCGTACCCCCGTTGAATTTTGGAAGAAAAAAGCCGCGACTGTCGCGGCAAGATATTTCGCTAATTGCGAGATACTTGCTACGAAGTGCTCTTAACTCCAAAAATCATAAATACGTGAGCGCTATATTATAGGAAATGAAAATAAAGTCAAGCGTTTATTCTGGATATGTAGCGGGTTTTTATCCCTGGCTTTATACCCAGGCTTTTCCCCAGAAATTACTGGTTTTTTCGGGTCACGTTCTTCCCAAATGTAGTGTACGTGCCACCCCCTCCAGTCCCATTGCAGCTTGTCTGAATATCAGCAATATCACGAGTAGTTGGAAATTCTAACGTTGCAGATAAGGCATATGATTGTCCCCCGTTACACACATAGATCATATACCCGGGTATCTGTAATGGATCTTCAATAATTGGCTGTGCAAGATATCCTTCGTTATACAGTATCCGCGTGACAGCTGTGCCGTATGTACTTCCATTTTCGTAGGAAAGCCATCCTTGTCCTCCATTTAAATATCCTCCGCCTGCAACTTGAAATGTTCCATGTTCATTACGATACAACTCAAGTGCCACCTGAATCTGATTCAAATCAGCCCGACGCTTGGTATCTCTAGCTTTAGCTTTTGCATCACCTACAAGAGCAGTGACGATGCTTGCAATGGTGGCAATAATTGCTATCACGACAAGTAATTCAATCAGAGTAAAACCGGACTGTTTCTTCAAAGACATACTAATTGAAAGGTTGTGTTGGCTGAGGAGTATTAATCAGTTCCTGGCTAGGAGTAGTAGGGACCTTTATTGCATCTGATTTTGAAAAAAAATAACCTGACAAGATTAGGAGTAAAATACCAACAACCAGCTGTGCCTTTACCGCTTCTTTAGGAGTCTTAATATACCCGAATGAAAAATCAATAAAAAACTGAGTTACTCGAGAACTCTGTTGTTGTTTTTTTCGAGGTACCGGTATGTCGTCGCTTTCAAACTGAATGTCTATCATGGGACTATAATATCACGTACGTTTTCATTGATTACATCATTCTGAGCTTGCGCCCTTAGCTGTCTGTTTAAAACTAACATTCGGTTACAACTGTAGCTTTCATAGCGATTACTAGGAGGTATCTAGCGTTGATAAAGTCTATTGCCGTATTATCTTTTTTGTAAGATAGTTATATATATAGAGATGTACTTTTATCTAAATGAGCGCTAAACTTTAAGAAAAATTATGAATCCTATATCGAAACTTTGGTTTATAAAGCTTGCTCGAAAAATGGGAGCCAAAACAGATGCGCAAGCTACATACATTTGTTTTGGTGTTTCAGTGGCGCTCATTATTGTAACTATTATTTTATATCGAACGGTTGTTTTTGCGCCGACGGCTGTTAAGCCCCTAAACCCTTCGGTCATCGAGTCAATGCAGCGACAAAATCGAACTCGCTAATATTATTTCATTATGAAATCAAAAAATCAGTCTGGTTTTACGCTCATTGAACTGCTTGTTGTCGTTGCGATTATTGGCATACTTTCATCAGTTGTTCTTGCTTCCCTTAATAGTGCTCGCAACCGAGCGAGAGATGCCGCTATACGCCAACAGGTTCGTGAATATATTACAACTTTAGAAATGGAGTGGACCGAAACAGGTTCCCTACAAAACCACCAGACTGGCTGGGTTGGAAATACTGCAGGAGTCAATTCCACTCTCTGTCCTAGTGAAACATACACTGGTGTTTTCGGACCAAGATTTAGAGATTTCTGTTCTGGAATTGTAAATCTCAGCCAGACACAAACTCCTTATCTCCTACACGTAGGATCTGTAAGCGGAGGCAATACCTACTCTGTGATGGCGCAACTCAATAATGGTAATTGGTACTGCAGAGGCAGTAGCGGCGCAACGTATGAAGGGCCCGACACATCATGGAACGGTAGAGGTTGTTACGCAAACCCATAACAATAGTACACTTTCCCCACCGAGCCTCGCTCGTTGGCTCCGGATCAAGATATCGTTACATTCGGTACGTCGCGCTCTTCACCTCGTCCCGTACACCAATCTTATCGATCAAAAGATTGTGTTTATAGTCAAAGAAGTCACGTGTTAATTTATCGTACATCCCCACCCGATACAACAGGTCTTCAGATGACATCGCCGCAAAGCGAATTTCTATTCCCACCTCAGCCTCAAGTGAACGAATCGCTTTCTCTACTGCTGGAAGTGACAACTTCTTCATAGCTAGTAGTACATCAAGGCGCTGTTCAAATTCTTGTACAAAGACCCCAGCAATTCCGACAAAATCGAGAGTTCCAGCTTTTCGTAAATGCTTCAAAAGATTCTTGCCATCAATCGGAGCAGTTTCGAAGAGAAACGTCTGAAGCGCTTGAAGTTCTTGAAAATCTTTGTTGAGTGTATAGGCAATTGCCTTCATTTTTTTCTTCTTACCAGGTACTTCAATCAGAATGTTCTTTTGTCGAATTACCCCCGCCTTCTCTAGGGCAGACATTTCGGTTTTTGCAGTACGACGGACCAAGCGAGCGCGCTTGCTAATTTCGTCAAAAATAAATTCTTTAGATGGATTAAAGAGGAAGAAGCGCAGTAGTTTTACCCGTGCAGTACTTCCAAACAGAATAGAAAGCGGATCAGCCATATCAGTTTCCGCATTATAGCAAGATTAGCCTATCAACAGGTCTCGACAGTCTCCGGTGGATGTTTCCTAAGTACTGGAAAATTCATTACTGTCTCAATATGAAATTCGGCCCCGCAACCAAAGTGGTTGCGGGGCCGATACATGCTCACGCCCGTTTGGGCGAGATCACAATGGCTCCCAGGATGAGGGTGTTGAAGATGACCCCCACCGTCGGATAGAACCATTCGCCCATCAGCGAAAGATTGGCTCCAAAGAGTGAGATCCCGTTGCTGGCAAGGAACAGTCCCCAGTTCAGTTTGCTTTGCTGCCACGGGGACTTGTAGGCGTCTACCACCTGCGGAAGACCCCCTACAAACATCGCGAGCGAACTCGCAACGAGTGACCACACCGGGCCGAGGCTCCACAGTCCGAAAGACAGCAGTGCGGCCGTGGTGCAAACCCACTCGAGCCAGCCCCACTGCCACTTCCCATTCTTGATGGAAAGGATGGCGATAATTCCCGCGCCGAGTGTGAACACGCCGATCATCCACGGCACACGTTCGCCAGAAGCGAACGCCGAAGCGAACGCAACACCATCGAGCACTGCCCAGATGACCCAGGTGGCTATGTTCATGGATTCGCCAGAGCGAAGCATGGCAGCAACGATGAGCACGTAGGCCACAACTGACAGGCCAGCTGCGATAAGTTCATAATAAAGGTTCATGGATTCCTCCAAGCTTTGTCAACACACACTGCGTCAAACTCTGATTATATAATAGCATATTTTTTGTAATATGTCAAAAATTAGCATGCAAACAAAAAGCAGGCTTGACCTGCTTTTTTGTTTTTTGGAGTTGTGATTACTTGAGAGTAACCTTTGCTCCTGCTTCCTCCAACTTCGCTTTCAATGCCTCAGCATCTTCCTTCTTCATTCCTTCCTTAAGTACTGCTGGGGCGCCGTCTACAGCGTCCTTAGCTTCCTTAAGTCCGAGTCCGAGAGCTTCCTTCACTACCTTGATCACAGCGATCTTCTGCGCACCTGCGTCAGTAAGTTCAACTGCAAAATCTGTCTTCTCTTCAGCAGCGTCTCCGCCAGCTGCAGGACCTGCTACTGCTACTGCAGCAGCTGATACTTCCCACTTCTCTTCAATCGCCTTTACAAGGGTATTGAGTTCGAGAACGGTCATCTTTTCTACTGCTTCAATGATTTGTTCTTGTGTCATAATAAATGTAATTAGTTAGTCTTAGTTTCTGCTACCTTGCTTAGTACCACAGCGAATCGCTGACGTGGTGAGTTAACAAGTTGTGCAAACATACCGCGGAGAACGTGGAGTGATGGGATAGACGCGATCTCAGTCATTTCTGCCTGATCTTTGAACTTCCCTTCAAATACTCCACCAACGATTGCAAGATTATTCTTGTATTTCGCAGCAAACTCCTTGATGTTTTGGGCTGGAGCAATTGCGTCTGCGCTGTAGGCAATCGCAATTTCCCCATCGAGTTGTGGCATCTCTCCTTCGTAGACATCACCGAATGTTCGCTTCATGAGAGTCTTCTTTGCTACAAAGTAGCCGACCCCCTTTTCACGAAGACCTTCACGCATTGCGGTTGTGTCAGCCACGGTCATCCCGTTAAACTTCACAAATACAATTGTCTGCGCTTCATCTTTTACACCGGCGAGCTTAGAAAGGATAGTTTCCTTTTTGGCTTTCGTAATGGCCATAATAATTTTGAACGATAGTTTCTTAAATCAGACCCATGGCACACAAATATAAACATATGTATGCCCTAGGCTTCGACCCCAACTAACCAAATAGATGGACCTCGGCGGGCGTCCCAATCGGGACATTACCTTCCTACCTTTTCGTAGCAAGACCAGCTGTCATGAGCCTGATGGCACACACTATAGCAAATTTTTATGAAGAGTAAAGGGCGCGACTAAAGCCGCGCCCTCTTGCCTACCTGCCCCACCGGCTACGTAGCTACCTAAACAGTCGAACGTACTTGATTCCAGAGAGAAGCGAGCAACCAGCCGCCCCTGCAACCAGGGTGGCTCCGATTAGTGTCCCGTAGGTTGTGACTGTGCTTAAAAGCAAAACCGTCAACCCCATCATGAAAAAGGCAGTTTTGCATTTCCCAGACTTAAACACCCTCACGTCGCTGGGTCTGACCCGGTAGTAACTCTTGCTGGCAAACACAATGATTTCTCGGACAAGCATGAGCAGCAAAAGCCAAGCCAAAATGGAATCTATCCTGAACTGAATGATATCGTCCAGCCACAGTATGCCGACTCCGCTCCAGACCAAGGTGAGATCACATCCGATGTCCAGAAACCTCCCCCAGTAAGAGACCATGTTTCGCCCACGCACTAATCGCCCGTCGATAAAGTCGGTAATTGCCACGAGGACAAAGACCGCTGTTCCGGCCCAGGGACTAACCGCGAAGTACAGCACAAAAATTAATGGAATCGAAAAAAATCGCGTCAGCGTAATCTGGTTTGGTGTACACCAAAGCGGGACGATCCTCAGAACGAGGATTGTCAGCCATCTATCAAGAGACTCTAACATATGACTTTCCTCCTTTCTGAGTCAAAGACCTTTTACACCATCATAGGGTTTTTACCAATCTTGTCAAAAGGCAGGCGCGTGGCGCCTGCCTTTTACGCCTCGTTCTGGTTTTTGAGTTGTTCGGCTTTATGCCCCACCAAGTTAGAGAGTAACTGGAGGAACGTCCCCACGGCTCCAATCGAGAGCAACATAACCGGGAAGATAGCGTATGAGGTAAAGAGGTAGAAGAAGATAATAAACGCCGCTGCCCACATCCCAAAACACCATGGACATGAGAGAAGATCTGCCAAGGTACGCCTCGGCCCAAACTTTGGCTTCTCCAGCGCAAATCCCTTCCCTACCTTCACCACATCCCAGAACTGCTCGCGGATGAACTTCGTGATAGCGTCGTAAACAAAGAGTCTCGTGAGGCGCCACGTAGCGAGTGACATGAGTACGTAGTCAGTCAGAGTGAGTTCTTCAAACGGAATACGCGTCTCCCCTTCCAGAATAATTGCTCCCATCACTAAAAAAAAAAAAAAAAAGACCGAGA
>JAIYEC010000071.1 GCA_027487145.1 bacterium
AATGGGGCTGCCGTGGTCATAGAAGAAAAGAATTTAACCACCCACTTGCTTATCGAAGAGATTCACTCTATTCTAAGCGATCAAGCACGATTTACGGCTATGTGTACGGCTGCCAAAGCAGCAGCCTTGCCTGGAGCGGCCGAAAAAATAGCCACCTTACTTCGTGCGATTGCTAAAGAACATGAATAATAACCCTACAGAAACAAATAAAGTCGTTACTCGTTTTGCGCCGTCACCGACGGGCTTTATGCACATTGGCGGGGTACGGACTGCACTCTTCGCGTATCTCCACGCCCGCAAGCACAACGGAACATTTATTCTCCGTATCGAAGATACAGATAAGAGTCGAGAAGTCGAAGGGTCAATCGAGCATATCCAAGAGTCTTTACGGTGGCTTGGTCTTGAGTGGGATTATGGTCCTGACTCAGCCGAAACACCATTTGGTTCTTGTATTCAGTCTAAGCGACTTGATACGTATCTTCACTACGCACACCAATTAATCGAAAAAGGATTAGCTTATCCAGACCCTTACACTCCAGAGGAAGTTGAAGTCTTTCGAAATCAAGCTGCCGCAGAAAAACGACCATTCCTGTTTAGAGATCACCGCCCGACTACAACCGAGACCTGGGATGGGACCAAACCGCTTCGCCTCAAAGTTCCAGAGATTAAACGCTACACCTGGAATGATGTCGTGCGTGGAGAGTTGTCTGCCGGAGAAGAAATGCTTGATGACATTATTTTGATTAAATCAGACGGCTACCCAACGTATAACTTTGCTCATATTATTGATGACCACGAGATGGGTGTCACGCACATCATGCGGGCGGATGAATTTATTGCGAGCACACCAAAATTCTTAAGTATCTACGATGCGCTTGGATTTAAACGCCCGGAGTTTGTGACGCTACCACCAATTCTTCGCGACGATAAAACCAAAAAACTAGGCAAGCGCGATGGAGCTAAAGATATTCTTGAGTACAAAGCTGAGGGATATCTTAGAGAAGCAATGGTCAACTTTTTGGCATTAACTGGCTGGAATCCTGGTACCGAACAAGAACTCTTCACCAAAGAAGATCTCATTGCCACGTTTGATATTGCAAAAATCCAACGGGCGGGGGCGCTCTTAAACGAAGACAAGCTTCTGTGGATGAACAAGCAATACCTCAACAATCTCTCTCAAGAGGATAAATTAGTATACGTGACAAACTTCTTACCTGAAGAGACACGCTCGTTACCACAGTTCTCAACCGACAGGCTCACCCGTAGCATTACAACTATTACCGAAAGAATTAGTACTGGAAAAGAGATTAGAGACGTAGCAGAAGCGGGGGAATACGATTTCTTATTCAATTCGCCTTCATATGATACCTCAATCCTCAAATGGAAGAATGACGAATCAATTCAAGCTGTACTACCACGACTAGCTGAAGCACATAAAATCCTCTTAGAAGCTGATTTTTCGTCTTCTGAGACTATTAAAGAGGCCTTATGGCCACTTGCTGAGACGCTCGGAAAAGGGGAGTTACTGTGGCCACTACGGGTGGCACTCTCCGGCCAAGAACGATCACCTGACCCATTTACACTAGCGTATATCCTCGGTCCTGATGAAACTCTGGCGCGGATTAAGACCGCTTGTGATAAAATAAAGGGGTAATGCAGAAGAGACTGTTCGTAGCCTTTGTATGTGGACTCTTACTTCCACCGCTTTTGGTGGGAAACTTTGTGATGGCACAAAGTTCAGAAATTGATCGTCTTCAAAATGAGATTGATAATCGTAGTAATCGTGTAGCTGAAATTGATGCTGAAATCGCCCGATATGAAGCAGAACTGGCACAAGTTGGAGGGGAGAAACGTACCCTTCAATCAGCTATTTCAAAGCTCGAACTAGAACGCAAGAAGGTAAACTCTGAAATCTCAAAAACAGAAAATCTCATCTCTTCGACCGACCTTGAAATCAGCAAGTTAGCGCTAGAAATTTCACGTACCGAAAGCGATATCGCAAAGACCAAAGAAGCTGTCTCAGCTATTATTCGACAAGAACATCAGTCAGCTCATAGTAGTCTTATTGAACTTCTTCTCGGACAAGAGCATTTATCGCAGTTTTGGTCCAGGCTCGATGCCCACCAAAACATCCGAGAAATGTTAACGAGCAAAGTTGAAGAATTGAGCGTCTATCAAGAGATCGTGACTGGTAAACAGCGCTCTAGTGAAGACAAGCGAAACGATCTCTCGTCACTTAAAAGTCAGTACGCTGGCCAGAACGAAGTCCTTGCTAACAATCGCGAAGAGCAAGCAAAATTACTTGAAGTTACAAGAAACGAAGAGAAAAACTACCAGCAATTGCTTGCTTCAAAACAAGAAACTCGTGAACAGATTATAAAAGAAATGCGAGACTTCGAATCAAAACTACAGTTTATTCTTGACCCAGCCACTGTGCCATCTGCTGGTACCGCAGTCTTTGCGTGGCCAGTTGATAACGTCATCATTACCCAGTACTTTGGCGGGACCGAATTTGCGGCTCGTAATGCAGCTGCCTACGGTGGCCGGGCCTACCACCCAGGAGTCGACTTTGGAGCACCAGTTGGAACCCCAATCAAGGCACCGTTATCTGGTACTGTCCGCGCCACCGGAAACACTGACCTTGTACCAGGTTGTTACTCATGGGGTAAGTGGACACTACTTGACCACGCCAACGGTCTCTCTACGTTATACGCTCACCAAAGTGCTATTAATGTATCTCCAGGCCAGAGTGTTACAACCGGCGAAGTAATTGGCTTTGTTGGAAACACTGGCTTTTCTACCGGACCGCACCTTCACTTTACGGTATACGCCAAAGACGGTGTAAACGTCCGTAAGTTTAATGAGATCAAGACTTCTACGAGTTGCGGACCGGCTTCGTCTCCGTTTGCGGCTATTGATGCATACATCGACCCAATGCTCTACCTCCCATAAAAACTTCTTACATTGCCCAGCTTCTTTGTTGCTTTCAGGAAAATTTCACTCACCGTACAATAAAGTACGACTCATAAAATTTTCCTTCAGCGCCTCGAATCTGAACAATCTAAAAAGCTTTTTTACGTAAAAATTTTTTGAATATCTGTGGATAACTCGGTAATTTCTGTGGAAAAAAGTGGGGAAATGGTGTTACTATAAATATGCGATGTAAAGCATCGTAGGAACTTACCCTCACAGAAGCCCGCTTAAGTGCGGGCTTCCAGGGTAAAGCCTACAACGCAAACTCTTAACGTATTACATATGTCACTCCGATATGAAGAATCAGCCTCTCATATTTACAAAAAATTAAAAAGCCTACCTCGTACAGGCTGGGTAATGCATGAGGTCCCTGATCCTGAGACAGTCTATGACCACACGGTCTCACTAGTCACCCTCGTCGATGAGTTAAGTGAGGAGTTGGGACTTTCTGAACCTGAAAAAGATGATTTAAAACATATACTTGAAATTCACGACTGGGCTGAAGCTCTTGTAGGAGATGAGTTTATTCCAAATGAAGATAAACTGTCTTACGAAGAACGAAAGTTAGAAAAAGCTAAACGTGAAAGAGAAGGACTCGCACAGCTACTAGAAAATTACCCGTACAAGGATGTGGTAATGAAGCTTTTTGATCGATACGAGGAAGGAAGTGATGCTGTAGCCATCTTGGCAAAAGAGTTAGATAAATTTCAGGCACTCAGTCTAGCAGGGGAATACGAGTTGAAATACAACATTCCGCTTTTTGATGAATTTTATCAATACTACGTGCGTGATAACTCATTCCGTAATCCTGTACTACTACAGAAAATCACCGAGTTACAAAAACAATTTCAATAAACTACCTGATGTATAGAGTGTTATAAACAGAAATGAAATTTTTCGAATGTCGCACAATATTTAGATTTTGGAGAGAGGTAGGGGAGAGGCGAGGGAAAGTAGTATCTGCCCATAATGTAGACATTCCTACAACTCAGTCAGATTTGGCGCCCTTTGGTTGAAATGTATTTGAAAAATCTAGCACATATATTTTAAATTAATTTAAATATTTCTAACAAAAATAATTTTAGTGCTTTTATTTATTTTTATAATTTACAAAATAAATTTTGGAAAAGTTTTTACACTGCTAAGAATGTAAAAAACTAATAAGTTAATCGAACTAAAAATTCGTTGACCTCGACAAGCAAAGTGAGACGTAGGTTAGATCATCTTAAAAATCTACAGAGGCCTTAGAATCGATTCTAGAGCCTCTCAGTGAGTCGAACTAACACAATATATATGGCTCAGATGGCTTTGTAAGGCGTAAGTAGAGTCAACTTAAGGAAATCTCGGCCGTATACACAAATCAGCAAAAATCTCGGCAAAAACTAAAATTAGAAAATAATGGAAAAATGAATGACCGGTGACTCATCTGCATAATATTCATCGAAATGACTTTGTAAGAGATAGTAAACACCTACAGTAGTATCTGTACTAGATGCTGATTTAATACCCAATCTTTATTGATTATTTATACCCACAACTTCGTTTTACATATATTGTGCGAATGATAGTATATACGTATATGAAATTAAGAAAAAGCTCAGATTCACTTCGAGATCACGTACTCCCTTTCTTAGATTATTGCGAAATCGAAAAAGGTCTCTCAAATAATACTCAACGTAACTACCAGCAGTACCTCTCCCTCTTCACAAAATGGCTAGAACTTGAGGGAGAGAAAGAATTGCTACCACATGAGTTAACCGCAGACCACATCTGGAATTACCGTCTCTACATTGCGCGTAAGTATAAAACTAACCGAGGTGAATATTTATCAAAGAAGTCACAAAACTATTATTTGATAGCTCTCCGTTCCCTACTCTCCTACCTAGCCGAACGTGACATTGAAACTCTCCCTTCTTCAAAAATTAAACTTGCAAAACAGAAATCAGAAGAAACAATTTCTTTCCTAACGGTGCGAGATATTGAAGCTATGATTCAGATACCCAAAATAGACACACCAAGTGGACTACGAGATCGAACAATCATGGAGCTATTCTTCTCTTCTGGTATGCGTATCTCTGAACTCACAGCCCTTAATGCTGACCAATTCACCATGCTTAAAGATAATGATCTTACTCGTACATATGAACTCTCCATCGTAGGTAAAGGAAAACATATTCGTACTATTTTTATTTCTCCAAGGTCAGCTCTATGGCTCCGACAGTATCTAAAGACTCGTACTGACGATGCTAAGCCTCTTTTTGTAAACTATCGCTCAAAAGATATTACTAACAAGAGACTTACTCCCCGTTCTATCCAGATGATGATTGCCCGAGCCGCACGCTTTGCCGGACTCTCAAAAAAAGTTACGCCTCATACCCTGCGACACACATATGCGACCGATCTCCTTGATCATGGTGCTGATCTTCGTAGCGTACAAGAACTACTCGGTCACAAAAATGTAGCGACGACTCAAATATACACACACGTTACCAATAAACGTCTCCGCGATATTCACGAGAAATTTCATGGGGGTAATGATATGAAAAAATAAATATGGTATCCCAAGAATTTATTAGAGACATTTTCTATTCAGGGCAATTTGGATTTTCAAGTGATGTCGAGATTACAAACAAAATTGTCTTTTTGATAAATCAGAACTATCTCATACTCAGACAAGTGTTCATTGCAAGCAAGTCTGAGTACTTAGAAATAAGTTCAAATCAGACACTCCTTGAATCAAGAAGCGAAGCGTCCGGTGGAGGAAATACTCATGTTGCATTAAAACTTCTAGCAGAAAAATATCTTCAAAATGAGTACGGCACCCATTCACTGTTTGAACAACCATTTTTAGGATTCATACCTGACGTAAGGAGTACCGATAGTCATATTATCTGTGAATGTGGACATACTGATAATGCTGAGAAGATATTTACATACCTGCGACACCCTGACATTAGATACGTTATCCAAATACCCTATCCGAATGATGAAGATGCTAAAATTTTTGGCTATGAGTTTCAAGCTCAATCAAGTCTATTTGGTTTTTTAGACATGGAATCTACCGAAAAGAATCAACAAATCAAAGATATCTTGAATCGTCGTTAGAACTATTCTGGCATATACACCCCACCGAGGAATTCGGCGGTAAGGCGATCGTAGTCTGGTCGGTGTTTGGTGAGGACTATCTCCCGCTTCCCTGTGTTAGAAAGTTTTTCGGCTATCTCAGTGTGCTTAGTAAGGTACTGAGAAAGTTTTTTAGGAATCACTTCGTCTTGAGAGATGATAGTTACTGACGAGGCAAAGTGTTTTTGGAGCACATCTTTAAGAAGAATGTAGTGGGTACATCCCAAGATGACAACGTCCCCTTCCCTAGTCTCGCGCTCTAGCACTTTGAGCGCAGCTGACTGTGCGACTTCATCTTCGCCAAGTTCAATGAGTGGTACAAGCTCAGGAGTCGCAACTTCAACGAGCTCGATGCTGTCATCAAGTTTTTCAAGCTCTCGGCCATATTTACCTGAGTCGACAGTTCGCTTGGTCGCAATGAGTACAGCCCGCTTGCATCCAGTATCAATCATCTCCTCAACAGTAGGGACAATAACGCCGAGAATTTTCCGATCAGGAAATTCTTCTTTGAGATAGGTATCTTGTAACTTTCTAATTGATTCAGCCGATGCTGTATTGCACGCCACGATTACAAGCAAACAATCTCGTGCAAACAATTCTCCTATTGCCTTCTTAGTCAATTCATAAATTTGCTCTTCACTCTTATCACCGTACGGAAGATTAGCAGTATCACCATAGTAAATGTAGTCGTACTGTGGCAGTGCTTTAGCCACTGCTTTTAACACCAGTAAACCACCAAGACCAGAATCAAAAAAACCGATGTTCATACTATCCTTGTTTACTTCGAAGTTTTACCACCGCGTTAAAATGTTTCTCCGATACTGGCTGTACCGACAGACGACTTCCCTGCTTCACGAGTTCCATGCCGGTAAAGACACTATTCTTTTTTATTTCAGCGAGCGGAAGAGGTTCTTTAAAAATCTCAACGAGCGACACATCAACCGTCGACCAGCGGGGATTATCGACTGTTGATTTTTCGTCGTACCCTTCGTTTTTTGGATCAAATTGAGTGGGATCTGGGTACGCTTCTTTAACCACCTTTGCAATTCCAACCACTGCTGGCACGGCGCAGCCAGAATGATGAAATAAGAGTAAGTCCCCTTTTTTCATGGCTCGGAGGTTATTTCTAGCCTGATAACTACGAACATCTGTCCAAGAACCAACTTTTTCCCGCTTTAAATCCTCAATTGAGTAACAGTCGGGCTCACTTTTTACTAACCAGTATTGCATGGCTGTATTATAGCGTACTTGGTATAATTAGTGAGAAGATTAGAGTAATTACATATTTATATAACATATGATTAAAGAATCACATTTAGAAATTGTACGAACCCACGGTTCAAAACTTGGTCGCGTACTTATGGGTCTCCTCTTTTTTGTTTCAGGACTACTCATGCTTACCGTCCAAGGTCCAGACATGGTAGCTGGCTACTTTACCTCACTTGGTATTCCAATGGCAGGAGTTGTTGTATGGCTCGTAATCATCACTAAAGTTGTTGCTGGTGGTGCAATTGTGATTGGTAAAAAGACTACAGAAGCTGCTGCGGTTCTTATTGTTTTTACCCTTATTGCTACCCTTTTGGCTCATATGAGTCCAGACCAAGATGCAATGTTCCCTAATGGACTTCTCAAGAACCTTGCAGTGGTCGGAGGTCTTCTCTACCTTATGGCGTTTGGTCCCCACGGCATGAATGTAAAAGGTACCGAAGCTGAATAAGAGTAACGGTGCAATAGGCTAAAAAGAGCCGACCCAAAGGGCCGGCTCTTTTTTAGATATTTGCAGCTAGAGTACGATTCCAACAGCGAGCTGATGCTTGCCATGGTTGTAGTCCCTGCTCCTCATAGAGGTGTCGGGCATACGCCATGTTGTCGTAAATTGACTCCAGGTCCAAGTCCATTGCGGTGGCTGTACGTAAGTGGTAACGCTTATTAATTTGCATTACCCCCGTATCAGCCGGATCGACTTTACCTCGAAGGGTAGAGCCGTCACTGAGAGTGTGACGGAATCCCGATTCACATCGTGCGATCTCAATCATGACAGGAATGTCACTAAAGTATTCGCGAACAATGCTTTCGGTTTCTGCGCTAGCTCCAGGTGTACTGTAGGCTGCTGTTGTCGTATATCTACTTGCTTGTGAGCGAGCAGATTGAGCGGTAGCAAGCGCTGCAGATTCTGGAGTGGCAACGGGAGTTTCCTCCCTCGTCATCGCAATGTGTCCGTACGCTGTTTCTGGTACGGCAGTCGCCGAAACGACACCGGTGGTAAAGAGCGCGAGAATCACAGTGGATAAAATAAGCCAATGGTCTTAACTAACAAGTCGTGCGAGCGAGAGTCGCGTATATATATTCTTAAGAATATATATACATGACCGAGCGAGCACGGCGAGTATGAATTTCATACAAAACATGTCTGCGGGAGTTGTATACACAACCGAGCGAACATGTGTTTGTATGATTTCCCATACAAGCACCGGAGTGGAGATTCCGATGACCGCAAAATACTATCATAGATTACGGGTTTTTATTACAATACCATATTTTAGACTTACTGTCAATTTTTAGGCCTACTTTCTCTTATTTTAAGCCATAAAAATAGGACTTTTTTGCTTACAACCGATTTTTGAGCAAAGCTAACCCGCCGTAGAGACCAGCTTCGTCACCAAGCTTAGCTTCTGCTATAAGCGGTGCCACTTCAAAATTTTCCACCAGCTCAACGGTGTACTTTCGAACAGCATCTACCATAATTTTGGGGTCTCCGATGATCATTGAACCACCCAAAATAATCGCATCAGGCGACCAATACAAAATAGTGTTACGCATTCCCTGTGCCAAGTATTCAGCTAACTCCTCCCATAGAACATCGCTTTGTGGTATCTCATATGGCTTCACACCAAAGCGTTGTTCAACCGCTGTTCCAGATACGAGATTTTCTAAGGTCGGCTCAATGTCTGGCCCTAGTACTGTTCGGTCGATATCAAGAATCTGCTTCCCAGGCTCAAAACCTACACTCGCATGATCTATTTCCCCATTCTCAATTTTGACTCCGCCAACTCCAGTTGAAACCGTGTGGTACGCGATGATATCAAGTCCCTTACCTGCTCCAAAGACTGCCTCACCCAAACCGGCAATAGCTGCGTCATTTTCTAAAAAAATTGGACACTGATAGTATTTTTGTAATTCACCAACCAATGACTTCCCTGCCCACTTATGTAGTACCGGATCATTATCGATTCCATCTTTCAGCTCTGTGAGGAGTCCCCGGATACCCCCTGCTATAGCGGTCGGTTTTTCTGGTGCCAATCGATCAAATATCTCCTTCATTTTTTTGACACCTTCTGACAGAGTCGCTGGGGTCTTGAAACTTTCAATAGTATCGAGAGTCTTCAAATCAGCTGAGGATCCAACTCGTGTTTTAGTCCCACCAATATCAAAAACGATGTATGTCATGCTAAAATTAGTTTATCACGAAATGTATTCCAAGAATCAATGAGACTAAAGGTACATTCTTCAGCCTTGTCTACAATGAGATTATCCAGCTCCTCTGGGGACACCCACATGATCTCGGCAACTTCATGAGGATCAAAAGATATTTCTGTACTATCTGGTACAACCGTTTTATATAAATTTGAAAAGAATCCTGACGAGTAATATCTATCAGCAATTTTATTGAGAACATAG
>JAIYEC010000033.1 GCA_027487145.1 bacterium
AGCTAACTTGAGTGCGTCACGAACACCTACCAAGTAAAGTGTTTTTACCGCTGGAATATTAAGAGACTGAGCGAGAGCGTTTCTCATACTAATCGGCCCAACAAACTTATTATTATGATTGTTTGGTGCGTAACAAGGGAGTTCATTACTAAAGTCATTTGGCTCACAACTGGTTGAGAACTGAGTTTGTACGTCATAGAGGATGGTTGTAGGGAGGTACCCATCACGCCACGCTGCTGCATACACAAATGGCTTAATGGCCGATCCTGGCTGTCGGTTGGCTAGTGCGATGTTAAAGTTTCCTTCAATATCAGTACTGAAGTAATCTCGTGAGCCAACCATCACAAGCAAGTCACCATTTTTTGGATCAGTAGCAACCAACCCTGCATTTGAAGCGTTGAATTTTTCAGTGTTGATAGCTACTTTCTCTGCAACAATCCGCTCTGCTTCTTGTTGCAGTTCCCAATCAAGGGTGCTAATTACTTTAAACCCACGTTCTGCGAGTGCTTCCTCACCATATTTTTCTGCCAAAAGTTCTCGAACATACATAACAAAGTGGGGTGCTTTAATACCACTAACAATTTGTGGTTCAAATTCAACCACTTCATTTTTAGCGGCTTCATACTCTTCAACGGTGATGTAGCCGTTGTTACGCATTTTTTCTATCACTAATTTTTGTCGAGCATCTAAGTCAGCTCGGTTGTTTCCGTAGGGAGAGAGGTAGGTTGGAGCTTGTGGAATAGCGGCTAAATATGCAGCCTCACCAATAGTGAGATCTTTCGCATTGGTGTTAAAGAAAGCACGAGAGGCTTCTTCTACTCCGTAGATAGTTCCTCCGTACGGAGATTCGTTGAGGTAGATTTCTAAAATCTCATCTTTGGTCTTAAGTTGTTCTAGTTTCAAAGCTAAGATAGCTTCTTTCGCTTTTCGGGTAAACGTCTTTTCGCGCTGAAGTACAGAGTTTTTAATTACCTGCTGTGTGATTGTAGAACCTCCTTGTCCAAGACCACCTTCCTGTACGTTGGATACAGCTGCTCGAATAATGGCTTTTACATCAATTCCGAAGTGGTTATAAAACTGGTCGTCCTCAATTGAGACGGTGGCATTTTTTACATAGGGAGAAATTTGATCAAACGGTACAACAGTGCGACGAACATCTTGGTGAAGGTCGTACAACATCACTTGGCCGGTTCTGTCATAGATTTTTGTTGATTGCTGTACTCGGCGTTCTTCAAAAGAAGAAAGATCTGGTATTTCAAGGGTAGAAAGCCAAATCAAAACAGCGGCCATGAGAAGAATAAGACCCGCAAAGCCAAAAATAAGGACATCGACTAAAATTTCACGCGAGTTTCGCTTGAGAGATAAACGTTTTTTCATACCTGTAGTGTCAATAATAGCACGATTTTAAGGAGTTATTTGGAAGCCTGGTATCAAAAAGGATGGGATAATAGGTTCTTAGTTTCACTTATATTATTACGATTTTGTGGTACAGTTGTTTCATTATGACGTTATCTAAAGAGCTACAAGAGAGGGGATTTGTTCATCAATTCACTGCCGAAACATTGGGTGAAATTCTTGATGATAAAAAGCGGTTTGTGTACCACGGCTTTGATCCCAGCGCCGATTCAATTCATGCGGGGAACTTCGTGCAGTGGATGTTGCTCAAACATCTCGCTAAACACGGGCACACTATTGTTCTTTTGGTGGGAGGTGCCACCGGCCGGATTGGTGACCCAAAACCAGACAGTGAACGCCCGTTGATTGATGAAGAAGAAATAAATCGACGAGTGCTTAAGATGAAAGCGCAAGCGGAACATCTCCTTGGTGACACTGTGGAGCTTGTTAATAATTACGATTGGTTCAAGGAGATTAAATTCCTCGACTTTTTGAGAGATATAGGAAAACACTTCACGGTAAATGAACTAATGAAGAAAGACGCGATTGCCACTCGTCTTGGTAGTGAAACTGGTCTTTCGTATACCGAATTTGCCTACCCTCTTGTCCAAGGCTATGACTACTTAGTTTTATACCGAACAAAAGGCTGCACCCTTCAGACAGGAGGGTCTGATCAGTGGGGAAATATGATTACAGGCGTCGACATGATTCGAAAGATTGAAAAGGCTGAGGCTCATGTATTAACTACTCCGCTTATTATTGATAAAACTACCGGAAAGAAATTTGGTAAAAGTGAAGGAAATGCTGTTTGGCTTGATCCAGAAAAAACGTCGCCATACCATTTCTATCAGTTTTGGTTGAATGTGGCCGATGAGAATGTTATCGATTACCTCAAGCTATTTACCTTACTCTCACTTGATGAGATTGCTGAAGTAGAGCAGGCACATCTGCAGGCAGCTCATGAAAGACAAGCGCAGAAAGTTTTAGCCCAAGCGGTAACAACTATGGTTCATGGCGAAACAATGACTGTTTCTGTTAAAGCTGTTTCTGAGATTTTGTTTGGAGAAGGTGATACAGCTACTCTTGATGAGACAGGAAAGCGCATGCTGCTTGATAATGCCCCAACGTACACAACGGTTGAGGGGGTATCAATCGTTGATGTATTGGTTGCTGGCGGCCTGGCGAGTAGTAAGCGTGAAGCAAGAACCTTTATTGAAAGTGGGGCAGTATCACTTGGTGGTGAGAAAATTACGGATAGTGAAGCAATACTTGGATTAAATCATTTTGTACACGGTATTGCTCTCCTCAAACGGGGCAAGAAACAGTACATTGTACTAACGTTGTCTTAGATTTGATGGATCCTAATAAATGACGTTTTAGTAAAGAATTAAAAAACTGGTCCCAAGACCAGTTTTTTAATTCTTTACATCTCGTCAATATCGTCGAAACTATCGTAGTCTACATCTTCGGCATCATCTTCAAGACTGGCATCACCATCAAGCTCCTCTTCGTCTTCTTCCTCTTCCTCCTCATCGGTGGCTGTTTCTTCAAGGAGACCGAAGCCTTCCATGTCATCTTCCACAAGAGCATCATCTTCGTCGCCGACTTCGCTCAAGAGGTCATCATCTAGAGATGCTGCCTCATCATCCAGTTCTTCTTCATCAAGGATTTCTTCATCGTCTTGCATGTACAACATAATTATCTCTAGTTACGAATTGTTTATAACAAAGAAAGCGAGCTCCGAAAAGTGGCGACGTTTCTTTGCTGGGGATTTTACTAGGTGCTATTAAAACCTGCAAGTACCCAAAAGCGACGTATTATCCAATCATTTTTATATTCGTCTGCCGTAGGTGGCGAGGCAGGCAACACCGGTTGCGATAGCGTCATATTCGTCATCAAGCGCATTTGTGGGGGTACCTTTGACGAGGCGACAAACCATATCAATAACAGCCTTTTTGTCGCTGTTACCGTAACCTGTTACTGAGGTTTTGATTTGTTGCGGACTAAACTCATAGATAGTACAGCCCGAGCTCTTGGCAATATAGATAAGCGCACCACGCGCTTCCGCGACCCCAATCGCAGTTTTTACATTCTTGTTAAAAAATAGAGTCTCTACTGCCAGGGTATCAGGAGTGTACTCTTCTATAACCCCTAAAAACGCATCACCAATTACATGAATTCTGTCTGGCAAGGAATGGTTTTTATCTGAAAGAAGACAGGTGGAGTATAGGAGGTGTTCGGAGCCTGCCCGGTACTCCATAACAGCCACACCTAGTCTGTCGTACCCGGGATCTATTGCAATGACACGCATACGTTATTCTACCTCTTCAGGGAGAGAGTCAGTAGTGGTGAAAATTTCTTGAACATCATCTTGCTCCTCAATGGCTTCAATTACGTTGGCTAATTTTTCACCGTCTTCATCGCTAATTTCAAGAGGGTTGTTCGGGACGTATCGGCCATTAATTTTGGTAAACGCCCACATGGCTGAACCAGGGGCACCCAGTTCGTGTCCAGCTTTGTGAAGAATGTGCTTGATCTCAGGCGCCGTACGGTTGTTGTTATCTGTGACAGCTGTAATAATCATTCCTACTCCACCTGGACCAAACGCTTCAAAGATAACTTCTTCAAACGCTGTGCCGCCGATTCCGCTACCCTTTGCGATCGCTCGCTCAATGTTTTCTTTTGGCATTGAGTCTTTTTTGGCTCGCTCAACAGCGGCTACGACACCGGCTGAGGTGGCGTCACCACCAGCTTTTCGCGACTCCATCGCAATAAGTGCCGCGTGTTTTGAAAACAACTTACTCTTCTGCGCATCAGTAGCCGCTTTTTTATGCTTTATCTTTGACCATTTATTGTGACCTGACATAGAAATTTACCAACCTGTTTTAAGAGGCTCAACTATTTTTACATTTCTTACTTCATCAGAATTTTCAGCTTTATACTCTGATAGAAAAGAGGTGAGTAGTATAAGTGTCCAGAAAAGAATTATTAAAATAATTAATTTGAACCAATTTTTTTTAATAAAATTTTTCATAAATTTTGAATGTGTTCGTAAGCCGATGGGCTGGCGACACGGCCCCGTGGAGTACGCTCTAAGAGTCCGTGGCGTATAAGATACGGCTCGATAACATCTTCAATAGTAGAGGGTTCTTCACCAGTTGCAGCAGCAATGGTGTTGAGCCCTACTGGGCCACCATTAAACTTATGAATAATTGCTTCAAGGACCGAGCGATCAGGAGCGGTGAGACCGAGGTCGTCTATATCTAAGAGTCCAAAGGTTTTCTCAACAATCTCTTCTGACAAAGTACCACCTTCAAGCTGCGCTAAGTCACGACAGCGCTTCAAAAGGTAGTTGGCGGTACGTGGTGTCGCACGACAACGCTTTGCGATCCGTTCCAAGATTTCTCGATTGGTCTCAACGCTAAGGAGTGACGCAGAGCGTTCAAGAATAGTCGCTATTTCATCGTCACTGTAAAACTCAAGTCGGAAGGTTCCGCCAGAGAAACGAGATCGAAGCGGGGAAGAGAGAAGTGAGATGCGGGTAGTAGCCGCCACCATAGTAAAAGGCGGGAGTTCAAGCTGCACAGTTCGGGCAGATGGCCCTTTCCCGATGATGATATCAAGCACCCCTGATTCCATCGCCGGGTAGAGCACTTCTTCGATACTCTTCGAGAGCCGGTGTATCTCGTCAATAAAGAGTACATCTCCTGGTGATAGGTTGGTGAGGATAGCCGCTAAGTCACCAACTCGTTCGATGGCTGGACCAGAGGTGATGCGCATATTGGTACCAAGAGTCTTCGCGACAAGATTTGCGAGTGTGGTCTTTCCAAGTCCCGGCGGTCCGTACAGAAGAATATGTTCTGCAGCGTGACCACGCTCACGAGCGGCAGTAAGAAGAATCCGAAGGTTTTCTTTGGTCTTCTTTTGGCCAATGTACTCTTCCCACGTTTGAGGGCGGAGGGTTCTATCAAGGCCGCTGGCGTCATCGCGGGTAATCGGGGGAGTAGTCATTGAGCTATTATAGCAAAATTTAAATACTTGAGTCAGGCGCAGCTTTTCCAAGCGAGGCAAGAAATTTATCCGTGTAGTTAGGTTCTGGCTGAATCGGCTTGCATTGAGGCCAAATTAGCTCAAATTGAACACGTAAAAGTTTACTAAAATCAGCACTGTGAACAACAAAACCAAAGACCTCTTCTCTTGACGATATAAAAGCAACCTTATCGCCATATAACCAATAACTCATAGCCCAGTTCATATGATTTGGTGCAATTCTGAGCTCTCGCAAAAAACCACCACCTACTCCCATGAACGGGTAATCTTTAAGGCTAACTCCTCCGTCTTTTGGCCAAATACCCCGTACCGAGATATTACGTTTAATCCGCTTACGATTAAGAGCCTCAAGGTATTCTGGCCCCAATAGCTCCATCATTTCTTTACTTGGCCACATTGTAAGAGTGTCTGTATTGTTATGCCACAACATTTCATTGAGTACTTTTTTTACACCAAGTACACCCGAATAAAATTTAATTTTTGGCTCAGCATGTGGGGTAGAGGCCGCAATATTGGGCAAGAAATCAAGGAGAGTACTTTTTCCAGACTCGAGAAGTTCAATTTTTTGTTCGAGAAGTCGAGGTAAGTTTCGGTAATCAGTGGCACTAAATATCTTCTTTGATCCTTCGTTCAGTTCGGTCACTAAGTCGTGTTCTTGAAGTATTTTAAGGTGGTCATATACGGAAGGACGGGGAATGTTTATGTTTTCCGCCAATTGGCGAGCCGAAGCTGGGCCGTATCGTAGTAATCGCTCATAGAGCACTTCACTAGTTGAAGACAGTCCCAGTTCTTTAAATACAAGCTGAAGCATCTTACCAAGATATGCTTTTTGTCGAAATTCGTCAACATTTTTACAATTTAAGAGACATATTGCATAAATAAAAAAGACAGGTTCCTGTAAGTGCATAAAGGATGTTCCAATGAACCATAATTCGTTACGTTCAGTTCTTGATGAGCACCCCATCAACAAGTGTTCTTTTATTGAGCATTGGTCTACAGATCGTGCGAAGAAAGAACACTTCGTTCTTTGGCTTGAGGCTCAAGCAACTCTCACCATCTCATTTGGCCGTTGTTTGGCTAGAATTTGGACTGATCTGCCGTACGAGCTCTACAAAGAATCTCGTGCATTTCATCACCTGACTCAACTTGAGTCATGGGGAGCAGACATGCCGGAGACCCATGGCGAATATTATCGCGAACTAGTTGAGAGTCTTGGAGTCGATATAGGGAGCGCTCTGCAAACCTGCCCTGAAGGTACGTTTAGGTTTTCTGAGTTCAGGCGGAAGCTGTCAGATAAATACGGTGCAGAGGTGGCTTTACTTACCGTACTATACGGCAATGAGCTTGGAAACTTGAGAATCTTTAAGGCACTCAAGATCGCCATGGAGAATATCCCAGCGCTGGCTGATGCTCCCAAAGGGTATATCAATGCTCACCTTGAAGACGAGGAAGCTGACTCCAAAATCATGTTTGATTTGGTTGAGTTGCTGCTTTCACGCCACACACCAGACTCATCGCAAATGATTTGGGTGACAGCCGAGACAGCTCTGAAGGAGTTCCTTAATGTTAGGCTAGCTGCTTTTGAAGAATTGTTCGAGCGGTTCAATTAACCTGAAGGCGAGAATCGCTGTTGGCCTAGGTCAGCAGCGATTTTTTCAACTATAAAACCCTTACAAATAAGGCTCTCTAATGCTTGACAAATGTTTAATATATGCTAGTATAGACGCACTTGTTCCTCGCGACAGCTACAGAAGTAGCTCGCACCTCGTCTTTACATTCGTTTCAAGAAGATAACTCTCTAAGCAACTTGGATGCGTTGCGAGGGATTTTTGGCGCCCACCCTGGAGTGGGAGTGCGAATTATTACCTTAGCGCGGCATTCACTTTCAATGCGGAAGCCTTGCTTAGAGAGTTATATTCTGGAAACAGCCATCTGGTTCCAAAAGTATCACAAAAAATTTTTTTGTTATATTGACCCGACCAAAATTGACCACTGCAATATATTGCAAGTGGTCAATTTTGATTTTTATGTCCTAACGAAGTTAGATGATATGTGAGTAGAAATCGTCTTCGGGAGGTTCCGCTTTTTTCTTAGACGCTTTCTCTAAAGCGTCAGCTGTTGGTAGCTCAACAACACGTTCGAGTTCTTGGAGGGAGGTGATACCAAGAATAACTTTTTCAATACCGTCTTCTAACATTGACGGGATTTTTTGTGGTTTGGCTGCTTCCAAAATAACGTGTTCACGAGGGTCGCGAATAACCGCTTCTTCAACTGCCTCGTCCATAATGATACCTTCGAAGATTCCCGCTCGGCCTTTGTAACCAGTTCCACCACATAGTGGACAGCCTTTGGCTTTGTAGAGGGTTGGGTTTTCTGGGACGGCGAGTTGATACGGATGATTCACTAAAGCGGCTTTCATAATATTTACCTCATCAGGACTTGGTGTATATGCTTCCTTGCACTCAGTACAGAGGATACGTACCAATCGTTGTCCCAGCATCACATTGATTGATGTTCCAAACGAACGCGGATCAATACCCATATCCATCAAGCGAGGGAAGCCGGCGGCTGCACTGTTGGTGTGGAGGGTGGTAAATACCAGGTGACCTGTTTGGGCGGCGTGAATTGCGGTTTCGGCTACTTCAAGATCACGTACCTCGCCGACCATGATGATGTCTGGGTCTTGGCGCAGTACTGCTCGTAAACCTGAAGCAAAGGTGTACTCACCATCAACTTGCGTTTGGACAATCCCATCAAGCTTATACTCAACCGGATTTTCGATAGTGATAATTTTCACTCCTTCGTTGTGTGCTTCGCGCAAAAAGGCGTAGAGGGCAGTGGTCTTCCCGGAACCAGTTGGGCCGGTGGTGATAATCAGGCCATTTGGTTTTTTGATTTGTTGGCGAATCGCGGCCTTGATGTATTCATTGAGACGAAGATTCTCCATACTAAAGCTGGCCACGGTTGGGTCGAGAATACGCATTACAATTGATTCACCAATTGCTCCCGGAATAATAGAGGAACGAATTTCTACCTCTTTCTCACCGGTGTCAAAGGTAAAGCGTCCATCTTGGGCAATTTTCTTGGCGTTTAACGTCATACCCGAGAGGAGCTTGAGGCGTGACATCATACGTTCATAAATGTATGAATCAAGATCGACAATATCGTGGAGTACTCCATCAAACCGATAGCGAAGTCGAATGCCAGATTCTTCTGGCTCAATGTGAATGTCAGAAGCGCGGAGTGCCAGTGCGCCAGCGAAGATGAGCTCAAGAGTAGCTGAAATTCGCCTAATGTTGTTGGCGGTACTAATGGTCGCCATAAGAGTCGGGATATCCTCCTTGATCTTAATCGTTTCCTTCATCTTGAGAATATCTTCTGGACTGATTTCGAACACCCCTTTTCGTTCAGTGGTGGTTGCCACTACGTCTTTGTAGCGAGCAAATACATGCTCTAGGCTTTGCGTTGAGCAGATATAGAGCTGTGCTGCATACTTACGTTTTGTAAGATTTGCAATCAGTTCAATAACAGCTGGATCACTCGGATTCTTCGCTGCGATAGAGACAACTTTTTGTTTCACATCAAAACTAACAGCACCAATAGTACGAGCAGTCTGTTCTGGAATTAAGAGGAGAGCCTCGGGATTAATGGTGTACCCTCGAAGGTAAATATACGGAAAACCCAACCGCGGAGCCATCGCTTGAACGTATCGTTCTTCTTCTTGGGCGCGCATATCAAGTGCGCGGTTGCCAGCAAAAGCATCGTTGAACTGAACCATATTATGTACATAATAGCATGCGACTTTTCATAGAGTGTCGTATTTGCTACAGTCATACGCATGACACAAAGAGTAGAGAGAGAAATCAAAAAAGAAGAGCTGGACACATTCTCGGCAGAGATTTTAGCTGTACTAAAACAAAAGGCCATACAAGGACCTGTCGTCCTATCTTTATCTGGAGATCTTGGTGCAGGCAAGACTACTTTCACGCAAGCTCTCGGTCGACGGCTTGGTATTACTGAAGACATTACGAGTCCAACCTTTACTATTATGAAAGGGTACGAGACATTAGACGATACGTTTTCTCACTTGATTCACATGGACGCCTATCGGATTGAAGATCAAAGTGAGCTTGGCCCCTTACGATTTAGTGAAATTGTTTCACAACCCAATACACTCATATGTATTGAATGGGCTGAGCGAATCAAGGAAGCTTTGCCTTCAAATGTGGTTAAGCTGACGCTCTCTATAAAAGACGAAACCACTCGAACTGTACTTATTGATTAGCGTTTGTATATAGAGTGAGTAGGGTAATTCGCGTATACTAACACCATGGCCAAAGCTTCTGAAGAAACCCTCGTAATCCTCGATGCACACGCAATATTGCACCGAGCCTTCCACGCCTTACCCGACTTCTCCTCACCAACTGGTGAACCAACCGGGGCGCTCTATGGTGTTACCACCATGCTCCTTAAGATCATTGAGGACTTCAAGCCAGAGTACATTGTGGCTTGTTACGATTTGCCGGAGGCTACTCACCGTCACATTGCCTATGAAGCCTATAAGGGAACTCGTAAAAAAACCGATGATGCACTGGTGACGCAGATCGATCGGTCACGAGATATTTTTAAGGTATTTGGAATTCCGATTTACGAAAAACCAGGCTTTGAAGCTGATGACATGCTTGGGACAATTGCACATTTACTGAAAGACCAGAAAGGAATCAGAGTCATTATTGCATCCGGAGACATGGATACACTGCAATGTGTCGATAAAAAGCGCGTGCAAGTATATACCTTAAAGAAAGGTATTAAAGATACAATTCTTTACGATGAGGCAATGGTCAAAGATCGGTTTGGCTTTGGTCCGCAGTCAGTGGCAGACTACAAAGGGTTGCGGGGTGATACGTCAGATAATATCCCTGGTATTGTCGGTATTGGTGAGAAGACCGCTACAACATTAATTGGTCACTTTGGGTCAATCGAAAAAATGTACAAGGCGTTGGCTAAAGACGAAGAAATCTTTAAAGAACTTGGCATTAGTCCTCGCATGATTGGTCTGTTAAAAGACAACAAAGAAGAAGCTGAGTTTTCGAAGATGCTTGCGACGATTCGTGTCGATGCGATTGAGTCATTTGATGTCACCACTGCTCGGTGGCGAGAGCAGGCAAACACCGATGAGGTCCTTAATCTTTTCTCAGAATTTGGCTTTAGAACGGTTACTGACCGAGTTCGTAAATTATTTGAACTTGGTGCAGCGACGTCTACATCCGATTCGGCAGATGTCTCACCACAAGCTATTAAAGAAGCAGCTATTCTTTTGTGGCTCCTTGAGAGTGAACGCACTAATGCGTCATACGATGACATCGTTGATTATGGGCGGTCGTTCCTTAAGGTTGAGGGGTTTGAGAAAACAGTTGAAGCACTGAAAGCGAGAGTAGAAGCAGAAGGTCTGCAATCAATCTTTACCGATATTGAGTTGTCGCTCATCTCGGTGATTGAGGGTATGCAAACAACTGGCATTACCCTTGATGTGCCATACCTTGGTGAACTTTCAAAGACACTTCACACTGAACTAACAAAATTAGAAACCAGCATCTACAAACATGCTAGAGTAGAATTTAATATCAATTCACCAAAGCAGTTGGGAGATATTTTGTTTGATACGCTTGGTCTCAAGATTAAGAACGCCAAGAAGACAGCGGGGGGACAGCGATCTACAAAAGAATCAGAGCTTGAGAAGCTACTCGGGGAACACCCGATCATTGAAGATATTCTTCGCTACCGCGAATTACAAAAGTTGGTGTCTACCTATATTGATACGCTTCCGACGTTGGTAAAAGAAGATGGAAAAATTCACACCACATTCCTGCAGACTGGAACGGTGACTGGTCGAATTGGGAGTAAAGATCCTAACGTTCAAAATATTCCGGTAAAAAGTGAAGAAGGTCTCGCGATTCGAAAGGCCTTTACTGCGTCGCCAGGCTACACACTCGTAGCTATCGATTATTCTCAAATTGAACTACGCATTGCTGCTATTTTGTCGGAAGATAAAAACCTGATTGAGATTTTCAAAAAAGGTGAAGACGTCCACCATGGAGTGGCGATGCGAGTCTTTGGCGTGGGAGAGGACGAAGTGACTCCTAACATGCGCAGGCAAGCCAAAGTCATTAACTTTGGTATTTTGTACGGCATGGGAGTAAACGCCCTTCGGACAAATCTTGGTGAAGATACTAAGCGAGAAGAAGCCCAAGCATTTTTAAATGCGTACTTCCAAACCTTTACCCGTCTAGCGGAATACCTTGAAGATACCAAAACCACAGCACGCAAGCTGGGCTACACCGAAACACTCTTTGGTCGCAGACGTCACTTCCCAGGGATTGCTTCAAGCGTACCGTTTATAAAAGCGGCGGCTGAGCGCATGGCTATCAACGCCCCAATCCAAGGAACAGCAGCTGACATTGTGCGCATCGCGATGGTAAATATTGCACATCACATCAAAACAAAAAAACTCGATGATAAAGTTCACATGCTCCTGCAGATTCACGACGAACTCGTGTTTGAAATTAAAGAGGGGGAAGTAGATATGCTGATACCAGAACTCAAAGCTATGATGGAAGCCTCACTTGAAGGAAAAGAAACCTTTGGAGTACCAATTGTCGCGGAAGTAAAAGTCGGTCATAATTGGCGCGATATGGAGAAGCGAAAGATATAGTATGCTCGCACTTTTTTACGGAACAGATAGAAGGGCAGTGCGTGATGCTGCCAAGAGGTACACGGATGCTGTTGGTGTAGCAGTCACTACCGTTGATGAAGCGCAATTTATTCCAGGCGAGATAGCGGCTAGCGTTGGCGCTACCTCACTCTTTGGGGGGGTAGAGTGTTTTCTCTTAGACACCCCCTCAAATGATGCTGATTTTGAGATAGAAGTTATGAGTAACGTAGCTGAGATGGCAGCCTCAAGTAATGTATTTGTGGTGCTCGAAGGCCAGCTCTTAGCTGATCCAAAAAAGAAATACGCCAAACACGCAACAACGGTAGAAGAATACACGGCACAAAAAGAAGAACGGTTCAATGTGTTTCAAATCGCTGAAGCATTTGCAAAGAAAGACAAAAAGCAGA
>JAIYEC010000046.1 GCA_027487145.1 bacterium
CTCTGGAATAGGAAGTTTCGTGTCATGCACGGTAAGGAGATCAAGGTCGTACACCGTCAGCGAAAGATTCCGGCTTCGAGCCACTTCTGGATCAAGTTGCCTGAGAGAACCAGCAGCGGCATTACGAGGATTAGCAAATACCGCCTCCCCTGCAGTTAATCGCTCTTTATTTATTCGCTCAAGCTCTTTATCTGCCAACCATACTTCCCCAACACACAGGAGACTTACCGGATGAGTTAGTGTATGAGGCAAACTTTTTATCGTGCGTGCGGTATGGGTAACGTCTTCTCCCACCGAACCATTACCACGAGTCGCAGCCCGGATTAAGATACCGTCTTTATATTCGATAACTAATTTCAGTCCATCAATCTTATGTTCACAGACATAGGTTGGTGTCTCACTCACATCAGCTTCTTTAAGCAGTTTAGCTATGCGTGAGTCCCACTCAGACAACTCAGCGTCATCAAACACATTATCAAACGACCACTGCTTAACCTTGTGGGTAACCTTCGAAAAGGCTTCTGACACTGAACCACCGACGCTATTAGTAACACGGCTCTGTTTTCCTTCCAGGGTAACCTCAAGATTTTGCAACTCTTCTATCAAGGCATCATAAGCCTCGTCACTAATTTCAGGCGCATCATGGTCATAATAACGCTCCTGGTGATATGCAACAGTCTCACGCAACTGAAGTAAGCGTTTTTTCTGTTCTGCTAAACTCATGGCTAGAATTGTAACAGTACTTCTCGCTGTACGGTACCGTAGCCAGAAGCGTTATTACATGGCTTATTGTAGCCTCGAACAGACAGAACAGTACACCGCTCTCCTGCCGCACATGTTTTTGAATTGCCAGTTGGATAGCCAGGAACGAGTGTCGTCATACTACCAATTGTAAGTCCACTACCTGAAGAGGTTGAAGAAGCCACTAGTGCGGTAATTTGCGAACACCGACTATTACTACCCCACGTAAATGAATAGTCGTACTTGTAGACAGCTCCATCACCTGAGACGTTATTGGTAATTTGTGTTCGATTATTGCTGTACAAGGCCGATCCAAAACACGATGGACTCACTGCATTTCCGGTTTCCATCGCAGCACTTGCTTGTCTGCGCCAATAACGAGCACACTCCATTCCTGCGTTGGCTGCATGGAACGCAATCTCTGAGTCTTTAGCGTTCGTAGCTAGCCTGATTTGCTTCGTTGAAAGATCTAGCACCGTCAGTCCAATAGCTATAACAACAGTCACCACGATCAGTGTCATAAGGAGCGCAAAACCTTGCTGTTTATTTTTTACGGTTGTTTTTTTAATTGGTACCATACACATTAAAGAGGCTTGTTTGAACTGAAACCTGCTGTTCTTCTCGTGAAAAACCAGAACGCCACGTCACGATAGACGTCACGCTCACTTCATTTGGATTTGAGGGGACTTGTTGCAACCTAATTCTTCTAGTATACGGAATTCTTGGCCCAGTATTTACCGAATTGTATCGCGCACGACTAATAGGACTTGTTGTATCTAAGTACATAACACACGCGTCTTGCCCAGAGCATGATCGAGGACTTGAGAGCGACCCTGCAGCATCTGTATTTATTGATACATTACACCCATTTGCAGTATAACACTGGCGTAATGTTCCGTTTGTGTCTGTAAAGTCTGCCCATGGATTTGGTCGAGAGGCTGAGTTTTTCAGGTTTTCAAGCACAAAATCATCACGGGTTTTTTGCATCAACTCTGCACCCTCTTGCGCCAAGAAAAAGGCAATGACTTGCTCACTGGCAAAGGCGGTACTTCGGACCGAAGAAGAGCTGATGGTTAAGGGACCAATAATTACCAAAAGCAGGATGGTAATTGCTACCAATGTCTCAACGAGAGTGAAGCCAGATTGTTTTGTGTGATATTTCATACATCAAGGGTTCTTTGTACTACGGTTGTTTGCACTTCAAATTGCTTGCCACTACCATCGATATTTTCGGCAGCTCGAATATAGAGTGTTACCGTAGGCTGTCTGGTTGCACCACTTCCACTAGCTTGAAGATTTTCACTTCCGGTGACGAAAAATTCAAAATCTACAATGTGAATTTCTGGTGATACAATTGCCTGTGCTGGCCCTGCACCGACTCGTCGATAGATTGTCTTCTCTTGTGAGTCATAGAAATACAAAATTCGACTCGTACCATCGGTGATACTGTCCCCTCCTTCGACAAAGGCCATACCATGGTACCGAGCATTTGTATTGTTACCATTAGGACAATCCAAGACACTCTGTCCAAACACTGTATCAAGATTACTTGCAGCATTAAAAGGGCTCGTAAGACTTGCGGCACTCACACTTGAAAGACAGTAGTACAAGCTACCGGTGCGGATCTCGCGTGTCATGCTGTCTAGTGCAAATGACAGATTGGTCATCACACCCTGCTCACCTTGAAGACGTTGGTTTGTGCCAACCAACACCAAAAGCGCCCCGACTGAAACAGTTACTACAATAGCAAAAATTGCCAGCGAGACGATCATCTCTACGAGAGTGAAACCCTGGCTCAGTTTGCGAGGATTAAAGCGTTGCCTAAAGAGACAAGAGCTGGACACGGTAGATTTTTGATAAAGAAACTTCATAGGTATATTGTAGCGTACTAATTACACCGCGAATCAGCTACCGATATCTGTCCGGTGGTTGTCACAATCACCGTTTTTACGTCAGCTGACGAAGCGTCTTTTACTCCGACATCAATCTCAACCGATGACGCTGCTACTTGCGTAGTACCGATATAAAACTTTGCATCAAAGTTTGGCCGTTCAAACAGTACTGCTACACTATTCTGATTAGAACATCCAACCCGAATGGCTTTTATTTCAAACCTAGAATCAAGTGAGTTTTGCTGACCGTACTCCTCTGAGGCGTCGTATGATCCATTATTTTCATCGTCTCTAAAAATCCGATAGGTTGTCCTTCGACTGGTATCAAAATACACACCTAACATCTCTCGAACAGTTCCTTGAATAGCAGAGGCACTCACAGCATTAACCTGCACCTCTCTGGTTGCAAGGGCAATTTCATACGCCTGACCTTCCAACAGTACCGCTCCATTAAAACCACTTTGCCGCACGAGGATAACGCCTGCTACCAGCAACATAATGCTAATACTTACCATCAACTCGATAAGACCAAAGCCTTTGTGATATTTAGAATGATGAAAAAAGTGAGAGGACATTGAAGCGTGTAAATAAAACAATTAGGCACCCAGCAATCATAAAGGGAGCAAACGGTACAACACTCTTTATTGTAAGTGTAGCAAACCACTTCCGTAAGCGGACTTGTCCCCGGACAAGTTTTCCAAGACCAATCAATAGTAAGCTCACCGCTGCTCCCACCCAAAATGAGTATACGATCATTGAGAATACGAGAGTCGGACCAGCAATAAGCCCCAGCGGAAACGCTAGCTTCACATCACCAAACCCTAACCACTCTCCCTTTGAGATAAACCATAGTAAGAAAAAGAAGCCAGTTCCAGCCAGTGCTGCCATGACCACTTCGATAAACGCTGTCCATTCCATACCTCGCACTAGTAGTGTGCCGTACCACACTATAGCTACAAAGGTGAGTGCTGCAGTGAGAAAATCAGGAATAATGTAGTGCCTGATATCATAGACAGTAATGACCACAAGAAGTGCCATTGTCGCTAATAAGAATAAAAGTTGATATATATCAACTGCCATAAGATACGACAGGAGAAATAGTACAGCGGTACAAAGCTCCACCACAAAGTACCGTACTGGAATGTGACACCCGCATGTCTTGCATCTTCCTCGTAAGAGCAGATACGACACTAACGGAACGAGCTCATATGCCTTTAAACCAGTACCGCATGATAGACAGTGTGACTGACCGTTAAGGGACTTACCGGTATGGAATCGGTAAATGTATACATTGAGAAAACTCCCAATAATTAACCCTAGGGCAACGATAAACGTATACTGATACCACAATGGGACAATTTCAATACTCATACCCATATCATACACTGACCTTCTCCAAAAAAGCGCACACAGTGCGCTTTTTTGTGAGAATAATCCTTAACAGCTTCCGCCTGAAGCGGCTGAGGAAGTAGTACTAGCAGATCCGCTACTATCTACACAGTAAAAAGTACCGTCAGAAAGCTCACCAGAAATAGCCCACTCGGCTGAATCTGTTACCGTATCAGTAGTACATAACCAGCTACCTGGTCCACCTGTTTCATTTACTGATGTTTCAGCCTCAGAGACTGAAGTACAGAATCCGTCAAAGTTTTTATTGTCATCGTAATAAATCGTAGCCTGTCCTCGCATGTTATTAATAGTAGAAGTAATTACA
>JAIYEC010000011.1 GCA_027487145.1 bacterium
AAAGATATAGTCCATGCCATTATGAAAATAGTGGATAAGATGCACGCGGAAGGCCGAGGGTTCGAGTCCCTTCGCTCGCGCAGTTACGTAAAAAAGAAACACCCTGTCCAAAAGACAGGGTGTTTCTTTTTTAGAAAGCAAACTGCTTTGCTTTCGTGCGTAACTGCGAGTCGCAAGGATGTGAGTTTACGAACGACTGAGACGGGGTCGAGAACACTTAGTAGGATTGGAATGAAGTGAACAATTCTACTTAGTGATTCGTGACCAGTTACGTAAAAAAGACCCCTTGTGGGTCTTTTTTCTTGTGCGAGTGATATAAAAGTGTGTGGGACACACTTTTGTGGGACTCGAAGCCCGATTGAGTTCGTTTATGAGCATTGCGAAATAAACGAACCAATTGGGGTACTGAATCTGTAAGATTCGAGTCCCTTCGCTCGCGAGCGGTGTAATAGTTTTGCAATGCTATACTTTAATCATGAAAGAATACAAACATTTATTGCTCTGGGTCATTACGGCTGGCTATCTGTTCTGGGGTGGGGTGTATTTTATCCAGGATTTGAATCTTGAGTTTGTTATTTATGTCGGGGTTATTGTGGCAATTTTAGGAGCAGTATTTAGTACTGTCTCCTATACGACATTTCCGCTTTGGCAGCTTTGGCTACTCTCTTTTTGGGGACTGCTTCATGTGCTTGGTGGTGCGGTAGAGACGGTTGATGGGGTGCTTTTTGCGTATCGAGTATATCCATTTCTTGATTTAGGTGGAGACTTCTATATCTTAAAGTACGATCAAATTGTCCATATGTACCTCTATGGTGTCGTCGCTATTATGGCGCATCACTTGTTCACCACTAAGTGGTCAGAAGCTAAGGGTTCCTTGGTGGCAGCTGCTGCTGTGCTCACATCGCTTGGTATTAGTGCACTCAATGAGATTATGGAGTTCCTCATTGCGGTAACCGTTGAACGAAATGGTGTGGGAGGATACGAGAATGCCATGATAGATCTTATCTTCAATCTGGCAGGGGCAGTGGTGGCAATTCTCTTCTACAGACTTCTGCGCTGGAAAAAACAAGACTAATACTACTTTTAGTAGAGTGTATATACAAGATAGTCATGCTATACTTTTTTAATGATAAGTAAAGAATTTCTTAACGATGAGTATTTAAAGAAAAAGAAATCTGTAGCAGAGATAGCTATCGCGATCAATTGTTCACAAAGCAAAGTAAATTATTGGCTCGCGAAACATGAATTACAAAAGCGTTCTCTCTCAGAATCACAGTACGTAAAACAAAATCCTAATGGTGATCCATTTCAATTTACTTTTCCAAAAAGTAGAGAAGAATGGTTTTTATATGGTATGGGCTTAGGGTTATATTGGGGAGAGGGAAATAAGAGATCAAAGACTGCGGTAAGACTTGGGAATACAGATCCAGATTTGCTTCGATATTTTCTTGATTTTCTTTTTAAGATTTACAATGCGGACGAGACTCGTCTCAGGTTTGGATTACAAATTTTTACAGATAATGACCCAGCTAAGGTAAAAACCTATTGGTGCAAAAAGTTGAATATTTCGCCCGACAAATTTCAAAAAATTGTTATTACAAAATCTGTAAGAAATGGAACATATAAAGAAAAGAGTGAATTTGGAGTTCTGACAATTTATTTTTCAAATACAAAAATTCGTGATATCATCGTCGGCGCAATCGAAGGGTTGCGCCAAGAAACATTTGCCAATGTAGCTCAGTTGGTAGAGCGCGTCCATGGTAGGTCGCAAGACCCCTGCCCGCTTGTGTAGTAATGCACGAGATGAATCCCGAATAACGGTTAACAACCAAGTAGTGGTCAAGACCGTGGCGCAGATTTTCCTTGGAAAATCTGCGCCCGAACGACTGACAAGGGAACACCTCATCGGTGTAAGATACAGTCTAGCCTCTTTATATCTACAATTTTTAAATAAGAGTGTAAGCGAAGGACGAGGTCTCCGGTTCAATCCCGGACATTGGCTCAGCAGCAAAAATCCCTGACATTTCGTCAGGGATTTTTGCTGCTGAGTCTTGGGTGGAGGGTGTTATTTCTGTATTAAATTGATACTATAGATTCATTAGTATAAATCTATAAATTAAACATATGTTGTGGATTGTGGGTGCGGTGTTACTGGTATTGTTGGTAAGCATCAAGCAGATAAATCAATACGAGCGGGGAGTGAAGTTTACCATTGGCCGATTCACCGGAATGATGAATCCTGGCTGGCGCTTAGTAATCCCAGTTATCCAATCGTATCAAAAAGTTGATATTCGAACTAAAGCGGTTGATGTACCAGATCAAAATGCCATTACTCGTGATAACGTACCAGTGAAGGTAAATGCAGTTATTTATTACAAAGTTTCAGATGCATCACGAGCAATCCTTGAAATCGAAAACTTCCAATACGCGATCTCACAGTACGCTCAGACAACCATGCGAAATATTGTTGGGGAAGTAACGTTAGATGAATTGCTGACGAGCCGGGATAAGATCGCCGATCGGATTCGTGAAATTGTTGACCTTGAAACAGATGCGTGGGGGCTCAAGGTGGCTAATGTTGAGTTGAAAGACGTCTCATTACCGGAGAATATGGAGCGAACAATCGCCAAACAGGCTGAAGCTGAACGTGAAAAACGAGCTGTAATCATCACTTCAGAAGGAGAGTTGGCGGCTTCACAGAACATGGCAGCCGCTGCGCGAACGCTTTCTGAAGTACCTGGAGCATTACACTTACGTACTCTGCAATCAATCAACGATATTTCTTCTGATCAGTCTAATACCGTTGTCTTTACCATCCCGCTTGAGATACTCAAATCAATTGAGGGATTTGTTAAGAAAATGTAATTTTCTAATATAGGGTAAAGGGCCGCTCTTGGGAGCGGCCCTTTTCGGTCAAGGTACCTTGGAAGGGGGTTGTGATTTGAGACGATACTGCGAGCGTCGTCTCTTGCCCGTGGGAGCTTTGGGGAGACTCCGTTGCTTAATGATGCCTTCAATAGTCCGTGCTGTACCGTACTTTGCCAGGGCGGCTTTGATTGTCTTGATGGTACCTCTTTTGATAACGATCTTGGGGAATTGGTTACAGCGGTAACGGTTCCGCCGTAAGGGAGTGAACGTAAGTCTCATGATAGCCTCCTGTGCTGTGCCAGAGCCACTGTATCTATTTTTAGGATTGGTTGCAAGTTGCAGAAGCGCAGCCTAGCGCTTTTTGATATACTCATCCCATGTCAGACCCACAGTCGAGAATTACCGAAATAGAAGCCGCGATGCTTGAGTCGTCGTTTTGGAATGATCCCAAGGTCGCCCAAGCGATGATTAAAGAGCTACAAGAACTTAAAGACTCAGCATCTGGAGTTGGGAAGTATGATCGTAATAATGCGGTGTTCACCGTCGTGGCGGGCGCTGGCGGAGATGATGCTGAAGACTTCGCTCGAATGTTGGTTGAGATATATTCACGATTTGCTGAAAAGCGAGGTTGGGGTGTGGTGATTGTAGATAGCAACACCAATGACCATAATGGGTATCGCAACATCACCTTTACTATTCAAGGTAAGGGAGCGTATGGACTCCTTTCAAGTGAGTCTGGAGTTCATCGACTGGTTCGTATTTCACCTTTCAACTCAAACGGTAAGCGACAAACTTCTTTTGTGTTGGTTGAAGTTTCACCTGAGATTGAGGATGTAAGTAAAGTAGAATTGAAAGAAGACGACCTTGAGATTTCATTTGCTCGCTCAGGCGGAGCTGGTGGTCAAAATGTTAACAAACGTGAGACAGCCGTTCGGATTGTACACAAACCAACTAATATCTCTGTGAATGCTTCAACCGAGCGCTCACAGCAACAAAATCGAGAGCGGGGACTCGCGCTTCTTGCGGGGAAAGTGTTTGCGTTTGAAGAAGCAAATCGTGCACGGGAACTCCAAGGCCTCTCTGTCGAAAAGACCCTCAAAATCGAGTGGGGGAGCCAAATCCGCTCATATGTCCTTCATCCGTACCAGCTGGTGAAGGACCACCGAACTAATATTGAAGTACGAAATATAGAAGCGGTTCTTGGGGGTGACATTGACCCGTTTATTACTCCTTCGGTCTAAAGACCTGGGCGTGGTACAATAAGAAACGTCTATGATTTATTTTGATAATGTCTCGAAGATTTACAACGATGGACGTTCGGCAGCGCTGCAAGAAGTGACGTTTCAAGTTGCTCCAAAAGAATTTGTCTCAATTGTCGGTCACTCAGGAGCGGGGAAAACCACTTTGCTTAAGATGATCATTGCTGAAGATAAACCATCAAATGGTCAGGTTTTCTACGAGTCACTTGATATCCATCAGATTCCAAAAACAAAACTTCCGCACTACCGGCGTAAGATTGGAACAGTGTTTCAAGATTTTAAATTACTCCCAAACAAAACTGCGTTTGAAAACGTGGCCTTTGCCATGGAGGCCAATGGTCGAACCGATCAAGAAATTGCCGAAAACGTACCGCAAGCAATGGCTCTTGTAGATCTTGATGACAAGATTTGGAATTTCCCACACGAACTTTCAGGTGGAGAGAAGCAGCGAGTAGCAATTGCCCGAGCGATTGTAAATCAGCCTGACATCATCATTGCTGACGAACCAACCGGAAACCTCGACCCGATTGCAACCTACGAAATTGTCCAAATTCTCCGTAAGATTAATGAGCTAGGTACCACTGTTATCATGACGACGCACAACAAAGGGGTAATTGATGAAATTGAACGACGAGTAATCACTATGGATGGAGGTCGAATAGTTCGGGATGACTCAAAGGGTAAGTACATACTATAATCTTTACTATGTATACCACTGCATTTCGTCGCATTATTCGTTCTGGATTTATCGGGTTTTGGCGTAACGCGTATGTTTCGCTCGCATCTATCTTTACCCTCACGGTAGCGTTATTTGTGATTGGAGCAACGATGTTTATCGATCAGTTGCTAACGACCTCAATGGCTACGTTGCAATCGAAGGTTGATATCAACGTATATTTTGTCCCAACTGCGCCACAAGAAGAGATTGACCGATTATATTCTGCTGTAAAGGCAATGCCTGAAGTTGAATTTGTTCGCTACACTTCACGGGAGGATGCGCTTACTGAGTATCGTAACGATAATCAAAATAACGAAGTGGCGATGCAGGCACTGGAAAGTCTCGATGATAATCCGCTTGGAGCTAATCTTGCTATTCAAGCAACTGATCCTGCCTACTACGCTAAGATTTCAGAGTTTTTTGAAGAACAACAGAGCAATGAGTCACCACAAACTCCTGTCATTGATAAGGTGAGCTATCTTGATAATAAAGACGCAATTGATACCCTCAGTTCAATCATCAATGCAATTGAGCGAGCGAGTTTTATTGTGATGTCAGTCCTTCTTATTGCGGCTGTTCTTATCACCTTCAACACCATTCGTCTGGCTATCTATACTGCGCGAGAAGAAATCTCTATTATGCGCCTTGTGGGAGCTAGTAACATGTTCATCCGTGGTCCGTTTATGCTGCAAGGCATCATGTACGGACTCCTTGCTGGTCTATTGGCGGTTATTTCTTTCTACCCAATCATGTTGTGGCTTGGCCCACGAACAGAAGAGTTCTTTGAGCTTAATCTTCTCACGTACTATCTTGAGAACATTTTCTACATCTTCTTTGTTCTCGCTGGAATCGGTATTGTGCTTGGACTTGTCTCAAGTATCTTAGCCGTTGCTCGCTACTTGCGAACCTAACCTTTTCTTCTCACTATGGCAACCTCAAAAAAAGCGTCAAAGGGAACTACGACGCCGAAGTACATATTTGTAGTTGGTGGCGTGATGAGTGGTGTAGGGAAAGGGGTAACTACCTCTTCGATTGCACTGCTCTTAGGTTCACGTGGTCTTAATGTCACAGCGCTCAAGATCGACCCGTACATCAATGTTGATGCCGGGACTATGAATCCAACCGAGCACGGTGAGACATTTGTGCTCAAGGATGGTCTTGAGACAGATCAGGACATGGGTAACTACGAACGGTTTCTCAATAAAGATTTGCCGGCGCTCAACTACATGACAACGGGGAGTGTCTACCTCTCAGTGATTCAAAAAGAACGTAACCTTGAATACGGCGGCCGAAACGTCGAAGTGGTACCAGATATTCCGCATGAGGTAATTTCACGTATTAAAAAAGCCCAACAAGCTGCCCAGGCGGATGTTGCACTCATTGAGATTGGAGGAACAGTTGGGGAATACCAAAACGTCCTCTTCCTTGAGGCGGTCCGTATGATGAAGACCCAACATCCAGATGACGTGGCAGTGGTCATGGTGAGTTACCTACCAGTACCGGGAAGTATTGGTGAAATGAAGACCAAGCCAACCCAAACCGCTGTCCGAACCCTCAACAGCGCTGGAGTCTTTGCTGATATCATCATTGCGCGTAGCCCAGCTGCCGTTGATCAAAAACGGAAAGAGAAGATTGCGACATTTTGTAACGTACGAGCAGAGAATGTTATTTCTGCACCTGATGTTGGGAGTATTTACGATATTCCACTCAACTATGAGAATGACAAACTCTCTGAGCGACTCTGTCAGGTACTTGGTATCAGTACCCAAAAAGCTCCTGATTTAGCGGCGTGGAAAAAATTCGTCGCCCGGTCAAAAAGTAACAATGATGTAGTGAAGATTGCGGTGGTTGGAAAGTACTTCAACTCTGGTGATTTTGTGTTATCTGATGTCTATATTTCAGTTTTGGAAGCCATCAAGTACTCTGCCTATTCACTTAACCTCAAGCCAGAAATTACCTACCTCGGAGCACAAGCATTCGCTGATAAAGATAAACTGAAAGAGCTCAAAAAGTACGATGGGGTACTTGTCCCAGGTGGGTTTGGCAAAACTGGGATTGATGGCAAGCTCAACGTGATTGAGTATGTACGGAAGCAAAAGATTCCATACTTTGGTATTTGCTATGGTATGCAGCTGATGGTGTTGGAGTACGCCAAGAATGTTCTAAAGCTTAAAAACGCGAGTACTGAAGAGATTGATGCAAAAGCTGAACATCTGGTGGTTGGTGTGATGGCCGAGCAGCGAGAAAAAATTGCCAAGAAAGAGATGGGTGGCACAATGCGACTCGGGCAGTATGAGGCTGTACTAAAAAAGGGAAGCCTTGCCGCCAAAGCGTACAAGAGTACGCAGATTATTGAGCGACATCGACACCGGTATGAGGTAAACAATGCGTATGTAGCTGACCTAGAGAAAGCGGGGATGACCTTTAGTGGTACGTCACCAAACGGAGACTTAATGGAAATCGCCGAACTTCCAACCACCACCCATCCATTTTTCCTCGGAGTGCAGTTTCATCCAGAACTGCAGGCTAGGCCGCTTGCGCCGCATCCGCTGTTTACTGCCTTTGTTCGCGCAGCCTACGAGAGTAAAAAGTAAAATCACTTCATCTGCTTTGTTGTGCATCGGTAATCTGGGCGCTCACCGTACGCAGGTACGGCTCGGCACCAGATTCCTCGCACGCCTCGCATCTAAAGCGATTTTTCTCTTTACGCTTGGTGTGGAGTGAAATAAAAAAGTATGATAAGGTAGTGGGCGGATTATCGCACAACCCTGTGCTATAATCGCGACACAACGAAATAATGGCGGATCGTCTAATGGTAGGACTACGGTTTTTGGTGCCGTCTATCGGGGTTCGAGTCCCTGTCCGCCAGCAACCGACAGCCCATGAATGTGTATACATTCACGGGCTTTGTCGTTGCTCGGCGGACAGGGACTCGAAAGACGGAAGCGGTATACAAGACGAGCGAAGCGAGTGCTTGTCGCTGAGTCAGGGTCGTGAAAAATTTCGAAGAAATTTATTCCTGACCGAGTCCCTGTCCGGCAGCTCTTAGCATAAAATCCCCGAAAGGGGATTTTAAAAATAAAAAATGGCCCGATGATTTCTCATCGGGCCACAAGGTGGAGCGAAGCAGGTACTGCTCTGCATAAGCGTTTATCTGCAACAATCTCGGTGGAACTAAGTTGACTACATGTATGCAGCACACGCTCATCATCTGTTGTTCCTAAGTATCGCACAGCGGGGGATTGGGTCCCCTTACCATCTTAGACACAGCTTTCGGCGGTGCCTCAGTCCCTTTGCCGGGAAGGCGGTTCAACTGCCGTCGTCTACTGGTTAGATTTATATACTATTTTTGTACTATTGTCAATAGTACAAAAGTTCGAATATCCTCCCAAACACCCAGCAATCAGCAGACCACAAACATTCATATTCGTAGCCTTTGCTGTTCCTTTAAATCTCACACAGTGCACACTTGCACTCTCTGAGCTATACTAAGGGCTCACTATTATTTTTATGCACGTATCTTATTTTGATGTCACCGTACCGGTCTTTAAGAAGAATTTATTAATCGCAAAAAGCTTATTACAAAAAGGTCTAGAACACGCGCTTGAGCAGGGTATTTCGGAAGCGACATTCCTAGATCAGCGGTTGGCGCCAGATATGTTCCCGCTCTTAAAGCAGGTGCAGATTATTACCGATAACGCAAAAGGGGCGAGTGCCAGATTGGCCGGAGTAGAAGCGCCCACAATTGCTGATACAGAAACAACCGTAGCTGAATTAGTAGCTCGCATTGATACGGTAGTGGCGTACCTTGATACCTTCACTCCTGAACAGTTTGCTGAAGCAGCGGAAAAGAAGATCGTGTTACCGTACATTCCTGGTATGTATCAGACAGGTGCAGATTACCTGGTTGATTTTGTACTCCCTAACTTTTTCTTCCACATGTCGATGGTGTATGGACTACTTCGTTCTCAAGGAGTCGTAATTGGAAAGATGGATTTTCTTGGTAGTTTGAAATTACATCCGGTTGAATAAGTGTCTTGAAGACAAACCGATACAACAAAAAGCACCCACGTGGGTGCTTTTTGTTGTATCGGTTTTGGTTAGTTCGATTTTAGGGTGAACGTACTGCTGTCTCCAATGGTGAGATCGCTTGTCACGATACGTCTATTCTTTTCATCTCTTCCTTCAATTGCAGCGAGGGTGAAGGTGACTTCGGTATTGTTGTCATACGTGCTGTTGTTTTGTTTTTCAAAGTCTGCACGAATGGCCAAGGTTTCTGTATCGTCTTCATTGATGCGTACGTTATTGAGGTTGGTGAAACGAACGTAGTAGGCGTCAGCTTCAACGAGAGTCTGCCTGTCTCCATTATCATCGGTTACGGTGATATCAGAGTTACCATTTTTGGTGACGCTTTTGGTATCAAGGGTAGTGCCACCGTTTCGGATGTTTAATGAGCGGACTACTTCTTTTACGTCACTGTGGTCACTATCGATGGTCACATAAATGTCACTAAGTGTGATTCTGCTATTTTGTGCCTCGATGTCTGTTTCGATTACCGGTACATTGTTGGTTGAGTTATTTCTGCTGACATCAACATCTGTGTCGTCCGGAGAATTGTTTGCTTCACTCACCTTAAGCTCTACGTCATTTGAGCTTGAGTTGTTCGGGGTTGGAGTAGGGGTTTCTCCATTGATGTTTTTACACCGGGCTGCCAGCTGCACACGAGTAGCATTGTCGACATTTCCGTTTGAAGTGACTTGACTACCCGGGTACTTTAATTGAAATTTACGGACAGCATCTTTGGTTCGTACCCCGTAGTAACTTGTTTCTAAGCCGGGTGAGCCGTAGCTGTATAAGGCAACCTTGGTATCTTCGTCACGATTGAGAAACTTCTGGAGGGCTAGCACATCGGCGCCGGTTGAGCCTAGAGAAAGATTACGAGAAAATGGCAGTGAACAAGAGCCGGTAGATTGCCCACTTTGGGTGACTGCTAATTCTTTCAGCTGACTTATTTGCTGGAGAAGTGATTGAATTTGGGCTTGGAGTTCGCTATTAGTGGCTGCTTGAGCAGTTGGAATTGATACCGCGCTAAGAAACACGAAACAAAATATAGCCTTATGTAGGACTCCTTTTACGTATGAATAGTTCATGGCTTTAGATAAAGTAATAGTTTATAAATGATTTAGATGTAGTTACGTTTGTTAGGTGACCAATACTCAGCCGACAGTCGTAATGAACCATTACAGTGCTGTACTACGTTACTGGTAAAGAAAGTTGCTTTAGGCTCGAAGAGCGTTACAAAAAAGCGCCCTCAGGCGCTTTTTGATATCTACCCTTTGCTCCGCTTGAAACAATCCAGACATTTGAGATTGCTGGTGTCCCGTGGGGTAAAGGGAAGTGAAGAGATTGATCCGCCACAGGTGGCGCATTGCCAGTCTCCTTCAATTCTTACTTTTTCGGTAGGTGGAGCTATAGCTGGACCAAAGCCATCATCGAAGTTTGGTTCGCTTACAACTTCTGCATCAAAAGGAATATCAGGTAACTCTTCGGCAGCCATGGTTGGCGCT
>JAIYEC010000031.1 GCA_027487145.1 bacterium
ATGCTGCTGCCTCAATCCAAGCTTTTCTTGATGGTGTTGCAACAAGTGGAGCCACCCCTGACATGCCTGGCCGACTAGCATTCTTCACTACTCCCGATGGGTCTGGCAGCACAACTGAGCGTATGCGTATTACCTCTGCAGGTAACGTCGGTATTGGTACTACCACTGCCTCAGCTCGTCTTACTGTATCTGGTACTGTTCGGTTCGCTACCATCACCTCAGGTACTCTCCAAGCTGATGCCCTTGGGAACGTTACTGTTTCTTCCGATGAGCGCCTCAAGGATGTAGAGGGAGCATATGAAGCAGGTATACAGGAAATTATTGGTCTTGAGCCAATTTTGTACAATTGGAAAAAGAGTAGTGGTTTTGATACCAAAACCACCTACGCTGGCTTTAGTGCTCAAAATGTCCAGGACTTTCTTCCTGAAGCTGTTGGCGAAAATCCAGATGGTTTCCTTACCCTCTCTGATCGCCCTATCCTCGCGGCGCTCGTGAATGCGGTGAAAGAGATGTGGGAACGACTCACTGGGGTTGAGAGTCGAGTGGATGAACTGGAACAAAGAGTGCTTGAACTCGAAGCTGCTTTGAGTGAAGCACGGTCAAGCCAGCCAGTTTCTTCGGTTAATTCAAATGACCCACAACCTTTGCTAAATCAAGTGCCTGAGTCAGAACCAGAATCAGTCCCCGTACCGACTACAGAAATTATCCCGCCAGAAGATACTTTTGAAATTCCACCTGAAGTGGGACCAATTGAACCAGGGTCATAGTTCAAAGATACCCACTTTGTCTTTACTTACCCAGTTTGGTATAGTTGCCTTCACCAGAGGAAATCAAAAGTTTCCTGTGTCCGTCCGAGCTGAAAAATTTGAACTGCTTCAAATTTTTCCCGGTCGCGAAGCGAATTGCCGATGTATATAAGGCAATAGGGAGTTGGTGGAATAAGGGAAGTGAGTAGTGTCCGTGTGTAGCTCAGTTGGTTAGAGCGCAGAGCTTATACCTCTGTGGTCCCTGGTTCGAGTCCAGGCACACGGACACTGAGCATTTCCGCTTGAGGCGAAATTATACCGTTAAGTATACCTCTGTGGTTCCTAGTGCGAGTTGAGGAGGACGGACAGAGAAAAGTTTTAATTAGTCTTATCTGGCACCCTACCAACCGCTAGCTACTCCTGATGGCCAATTAAATAGATATTAAAAAACGACACGCTACGGCGTCGTTTATTCTCAGGGTCGACGCTGCCGACCCCAAGAATTACAGAAAGGTTCCGCAGTCAACGCAATGGGTGAATGTTTCCACCTCTTTTCCTGAGACAGTGAGTAACAGTTGAAGGTTGTACAATGTCCCCCTTCCTTTTGATCGACCAAAATTTGTCTCCACCGATACGGAGTCGTAGCCGTAGGGTATTTGGAAAATATTGTATTGGCCGATAGGAGCGTACCCTATTTCTGGTGGCAACAGCACTAATGACCTTAGATCTCCCTCAACAAGTTGAGGATGCCCCGAATTTTTTACGAGAATGGTCATGCTTCCATCATCGTGACGAGGCAGCTGATCCAAAACAATTTTTGGTACTGTTTCAGTTAACTCTGTAACAGTGAAAGAACACATAGTTCACCCTCCTTTCTGGTGAAAAAAGAACGGCACACACCTTACCGTTTCAAGGAAGTAGTGTCAACTGGTTTACTCCATGTGTAAATCTTCACCAATCTTCGCTACCTTTTCTGCAATCAGCGGGAATTGTCTTCCTAGGTCAGTGTTAGTTTCAACTAGGTGCCTCGCTTCGGTCCGAGCTGCTTCGACTAATTTGATATTTTTAATAGCTTCCATACCAAGGTCTGAGAGACCAGATTGTTTAGCTCCGTACAGCTCTCCTGAACCTCGAAAGGTGAGATCATGTTCAGCTAGTTCAAAACCATTTTTAGCAGTCGCAAGGGCTTTAAGCCGGTCGCGGGTTTTTTCACTTTTGCTCTCAGTCACTGCAAAACAGTATGGCTGATGTGTACCACGAAGAACGCGACCACGGAGCTGGTGGAGTTGCGAAAGGCCAAAGCGTTCAGCACCTTCAATGATGATGTTAGTCGCGTTCGGGACATTGACCCCAACCTCAACCACAGAGGTGGCGACCAGGACATCAATCTCATGGTTGTTAAACCGGAGCATGACGGCATCTTTTTCTTTGGGAGTCATCTTACCGTGCAGGGGCTCAATCCGGGCTCCTTTAAAGATATCTTTTTTAAGGCGGGCAGCTTCCGCAATCACGCTTTTTGAGGTGACGGCCATTTGTTTGTCGGGATCAGGTTCGTCAATGCGAGGACAAATAACATACGCTTGTCGGCCAGATTTTAACTCACTACGGACGTGTTCATACATCTCATCTACGTGAGCTGGTAATACGATTTTTGTAATAACTGGCTTTCGACCTTTTGGCATTTCATCAAGCAGCGAGATATCAAGGTCGCCATAAATAGTGAGAGCGAGAGTGCGAGGGATAGGTGTGGCTGTCATTGATAAGAGATGAGGCATTCGTACATCTTTCTTAGCTAATTTCTTTCGTTGGTTCGTACCAAACCGATGTTGTTCATCGATAATCACGTAGGCAAGGTGTTTGAATTCGACACTCTTGTAGATAAGAGCATGGGTTCCAATCAGAATTGGAACTTCTCCGTTTGCTACCCATTTTAAGAGCTGGGCTTTTGAAATGTTGGTTGGTTTATTTGGGTTCGTCTTTGAAGGGAACTTTTGACAGCCGCTGCCAGTGATGAGGCCAATTTGGATAGGGAGGTGTTTGAAGTATTCGATAAAACTTTCAAAGTGTTGCTTGGCAAGAATTTCAGTTGGCGCCATATAGGCAACCTGTAAATTTCCGTATTCAAGACCTGACAAACCTCTCCCTAGGGTTCCCCTAGGGAGAGGTGACTTTGTTCCTTCAGGAGGACGTGAGGTAGCAACAGCGTAGGCTGTCGTCGCAGCAACCGCGGTCTTGCCACTTCCCACATCTCCTTCAAGTAAGCGCGACATGGCGTGTACACCATTGAAGTCAGACAAGATAATGTCGATAGCGTTTTTTTGTGCTGAAGTGAGGGGGAAGGGGAAGCGATCGACAAAGGCAGACACATGATCTTTTTCTGTCTTGAAGCTGTAGGTGGTGGCGGCACTAACGGCTGCACGTTCTTGGGCTTTGCGTACCTGAATGTAAAATACCTCTTCAAAGGCAAAGCGTTTGCGGGCACTTGTGGCATGTTCAGCTTTTTTCGGAGAGTGAATCCAAACGAAGGCCGTCTTAAGTTCCGGGAGATTGTATTTTTTTATGATGCTAGCAGGAATAGGGTCGTATACATCATCGAGTACGCCTTTTTCAAAACATTTCAAAACGGTGTGATAAAACCATTTACTCGTTATTCCTTTAGTTTCGCGGTAGACAGGGTAGAGAGTGTCATCATACCCTTCGGTATCTTTAAAGATCGAGTCGTGTCTATCGATGGGGAGCGAATCAAGCGGTTCGACTTCAGGGTTTGAGAGATAGAGCTTGGTATCAGAGCCAGCAACCTTACCGGCTAGTTTTACATACATACCGTTTTGGTACATCTTGGCAAGGTATGGTTGGTTAAACCACATCACTTGAATCTTCGCCGAGCCATCTTCTACGTACCCTTCGGCAATCGGCATTTTACTCTTCCAAGCTTTACGGGTTTTGAGGCCAGAAAGCTGTCCATACACAATCGCGTCTTGTCCTTTCTGGAGTCCACTGACTGACTGTACATCGGTAATGTCTTCGTAGCGAGCGGGGAGGTGGTAGAGCAAGTCTGATACTGTCTCGATTCCAAGTTTCTTGAGTGCCTTTTCGTGTCCAACATCAATCCGAAAATGACTTTTGAGAGTGTCTGAGAGTTTCATGTAATTTCATTGTAACAAGAAGAATCAGAAGAATCTTTGGTTGACAATTTACAAAAATTGAACCATAGTTAATTTGAATAGCACATTGAGGGAGTTAGCTATGGGCGATAACGCCGCAATTCCAAAAACTTGGCAATACGCGATGGGAAGACTCGTCCGACTGAAGTCAAGTCGCCGACCGCCTTATCACGCAACCCACGCTATCGTAGTTTCAGAAATAGGGGAGAGTTTTACCTTACAGCAAGAAGTATTACGTCCTTACAATCTGAGACTAGGTGACGGATTGCGTCAGGGCGATTATATTCATTTTTGATATGAAAATGCTGCGAAGGTTGGCAATCCTGATAATCAGATACGAAGACTGGTTAGCGTTGTATGTGAAGATACGGAAGACAGCGCTAATTTCAGATTGCCTGAAATCGGTCAGGAGTGGGAGGGTGAGATTGTTGAGCTCTTCTCAGAGGATAAACAGGGTTTCATTGAGGTTTTTGAGTCAGAGCTATTCTTCCACTTTTTCTTCGGCAGGGATGCCTTCGGTGATTGCGAGTCTAGGCCTTTAAAGGTGGGCGACAGAGTACGGCTCACCGTTAGTAGAAATAATAAAGGCTTCTGCGTCAATCGAGCTTGGGTGATTTAAGGTGTGGGAGGGTGCAACATGCCCTCCTGACATCCACAGCAACGACCAACGTGTTTGAAACATGTTGGTCGTTTTTTCGTATCAAGGTGTAGGGTATACTAATAACTCATTTAACGAATATGGCATCATCACCAAAAAAACAAATCAAAAAAGATTTTAATAAAATGGCGCTGGCGCTTCATAAAAAATTGAAGGGCAAAATTGAAGTGAAAAGTAAAGGTGCGCTCAAGACCAAGGACGACTGGAGTACTATGTATTCTCCTGGAGTAGGAGCGGTATCACTTCATCTTTCTAAAAAACCAGAAGAAGCTCGAGAGTACACTATGAAGCGCAATATGGTGGCGGTCATCAGTGATGGTTCGGCCGTTTTGGGCTTAGGTAACTTAGGTGCTCTGCCGGCACTCCCTGTTATGGAAGGAAAGTGTGCCATCTTTAAAGAGATGGCTAATGTTGATGCCTTTCCAATTGTGCTTGATACCCAGGACCCTGAAGAAATCATCAGAATTGTCAAAGCGATTGCTCCAGGGTTTGGCGGTATTAATCTTGAAGACATCGCTGCACCACATTGTTTCTATATTGAGAATCGTCTTAAAGCTGAACTCAACATTCCGGTAATGCATGATGATCAGCATGGTACTGCGATTGTGGTTTTGGCCGGTCTTATCAATGCGTCAAAAGTAGTTAAGAAAAAACTTGAGTCACTAAAGGTAGTAGTCGTTGGTGCTGGTGCAGCTGGTCGCGCGATTACGCTCCTTCTTATGAAAGCTGGAGTAACTGATATTATTGTGACCGACTCTAAGGGTGCGCTGGTAGCTGGTCGCCAGGCACTTGAGGGATATAAGCGTGAGCTAGCACAGATGACTAACCCGCGTGGTCTTGAAGGGGATGTGATGCAGGTAGCAAGTGGCGCAGATGTGATTATCGGTGTGTCTGGTCCAGGCACGATTGCACGCGCGCATATTGAAGTCATGGCCCCGTCACCAATTGTATTTGCTCTGGCTAATCCAATTCCAGAAATTATGCCAGCGGATGCTAAACGAGCCGGAGCAGTAGTGATTGCAACGGGACGATCTGATTTTCCTAATCAAGTTAATAATTCACTCGCATTTCCGGGAATCTTTAGAGGTGCGCTTGATAGCGGAGTGACGGAGATCACCGACGATATGAAATTAGAAGCTGCTCGAAAGATTGCATCACTCGTGAAGAAACCAACGGCTGATATGGTTATTCCACCGGTGATGACTCCAGGTTTGGTAAAGACAGTGGCTAGTGCAATAAAGAAAAAGAAGTAATTACTGCAACAAAAACAAAAAGCCGCCTCTGTGAGGCGGCTTTTTACTAGGCAGTCACCTTAACAAGGCGATTTTTTCTAGAAGTTTGAATTGTTTGATAGGCGAATACAGCCAAAAAGATACACCCTTGAACAAACACAATCGTACCGCCGGTCGCAACATTGAAGTAGTAACTTGAGTAAGCGCCAACGAGAGAACTCAGTACGCTAATACCGACAGCAATTTGTAGCATCGTCGAGAATTTTTTTGTAAGGAGAAAGGCAGTTGATCCTGGAGTAATAAGCATGGCAATCACGAGAATAATACCGACGGTTTGAATTGAGCCTGTGATGGTGATGGCCAGCAACGAAAGGAAGGCGTAGTGAATAAACCGCACTGGTAGACCAAGTGACTGAGCGTGAATAGGGTCAAAACAGAACACGAGGAAGATACGCTGAAAGGCAAGTACTATAAGTGATACTGTCGTCAGGATAATGAAGGTATACCAGGCGGAATCATCTGAGATACCTAACACTTCACCAAACAATACGTGGGTAAGGTCGACCGAACTAATGATTTTAGAAATCAGCATAAGACCTAAGGCAAAGAGCGTGGTAAACACAATGCCCATAACCGCGTCCTCTTTAATCTTAGTGTTACTTTTAATGTATCCAATCAGGGTTACTGCCAGCATGGCAAAGACAAAGGCACCAAGACCAAAGGGAATTCCCAGCATGTACGCGAGTACAACTCCAGGAAGAACAGCGTGTGAGATGGCGTCACCAAGAAGAGACCATCCTTTCAAAACGAGAAAACATGACAAAATGGCACAGGCAACCCCGACGATTATTGAAACAAGCACCGCCTTAAACATGAAGGAGTACTGCAACGGTTCTATCAAAAAAGAAATAATATCCATAGAGAGTTAGTTAAATGTCACATGGTTAAGGGAACCGTCAAAGGTTCTCTCAACTAGTTCACGGGTAAAGACTTCTTTGGTTGGTCCAAAACCGATTATAGTTGATTTCACGAGAGCTACATGGTCACAGGTGTCTGGGAGAGAAAGGAGATCGTGAGTGGCGAGGATGATCGTTTTGCCACTTTCTTTTAAAGCAATGAAAAGTGCAATGAGTGATTTTTCGGTCGTAGCATCAA
>JAIYEC010000027.1 GCA_027487145.1 bacterium
CCAAGAAGTTGTATTCGTGGCGGTTTATGCTAGAATCGGAGCACTTCAGAGATGGAGTGGACTAAGCGGTTGTAAGCATAGCTTTCACCCGCTACGTTCGTCCGAACTGTTTGGGACTGCAAGCAAAGCTTGTATGATAACAGTGGCGTGGCTTAAAAATGAATTAATTCATTTTTAAGCCACGCCACTGTTATTACCAGCTACCGCACCCAAACGCTTCAGGACTCACTTGCGGGTGTAGTTTAGTGGTAAAACAACTGCCTTCCAAGCAGTGGTCGGGAGTTCGATTCTTCTCACCCGCACAGCCAACATGAAAAGCCGTCCAATTAGGGATGGCTTTTCTGTTGATGCTGTGCGGAGTGAAGAAAGTGCCCTGCGGTACTTTCTTGAAGAATCGAAAGCCGCAGCGATGTGAGCTTGCGAACGAGCGAGGCGGGGTCGAGAGTACTTAGATTTTTGTGAGCAGAGTGAAACAAAAACCTTAGTAACTCGTGACCGATCTTCTCACCCGCACACATCAAATAAAGCCGCTTTAGAGCGGTTTTATTTGTGCATGCATAATTGAAAAACTTGCCACTTTCGAACTTTCAGGTATCTTAATCTTGAATTGAACCTTGAGGAGATTAAATATGCCACATGGCAAAGTTGTAGCTCTTTGCATTTGTGCAAAGGCAGGCGAACCAATGACAGAAGTAAGCGAAGTTATTGCTGAAGCAGGAAACGGTATCGTCGGAGACAGATACTGCGGCGGCAACGGTAGCTGGAATAAGGGTAGCCCTGGGAAACGCCAGGTAACTCTTATGAACGCAATATTTTTCGAAGGTACTGTGTTCAAATATTCCGACAGTCGCCGTAATATCTTCACTGAGGGTGTCGAACTGATGGACCTTATCGGTAAGGAATTCACAATTGGTGAAGTCACACTACGTGGCGTCAAATATTGCGATCCTTGCAACCGGCCAAACCAGAAGGCAGGAATCCGTGAAAGTTTCCGTGATGCACTCTTTGACCGCGGCGGCCTGATTGCTGAAATCATCACCAGTGGCGCTATCCGCGTCAATGACACCGTAAAGACGTCAATAAAGGATTACTGAACACCTATACGAAAGAAGGGAAAGCCCTTACTTCGGTAGGTGTTTTCTCTTGTTTAAAAAGTCCTAACATCATTGAACAAGGCGCACCTGACAAAAACCAGGACTTAGTCCTGGTTTTTTGTTACTCCTTCTTCTTTACCACCTTTCGCTTCTTGGGTTTTTCTTTCACAATATGAATATCTCGCTGTGGGAACGGCATAGTAATATTTGCTTCATCTAGCGTCTGTTTACAGAGCTCAGTCAAAGCATAAAAGTATCGTTGCTCGTAGCCCGGTTCTGCTACAAAAATACGGACGTACAAATCGACTCCGGACTCCCCCAGTTCCTTTACAACAACATGAGGAGCAGGATCCTTCAGTGCTCCCTTCATTTTTCGCAGAGCAAGCAATAGCACTTTTCTCGTATATTCAACTGATTCTGAGTACGGAATCCTCACAGTGGTCGTAATACGCAAGATTCCTTGTTCAGAAAGGTTAACCACTGGCAGTGATGAAACCATTGAGTTAGGAATATTAATAAGTGTATTATCTAGTGTCCGAATCTTAGTAGTCCGAAGCGTAATATCTACCACTTCTCCATAGTGTTCACCAATCTTAATCCAGTGTTGTTTCCGAAACAGATCATCGATAAAGATGCCGAAGCCAGCAAAGATATTAGCTAATGTCTGCTGGGCAGCAAACCCAATCGCGAGACCGACCACTCCCACTCCCGCTAAGGCAGCCGTCACATTGACGCCTAATTTCCCAAAGACAAAAATCAGCGCAATGATGATAATTACACCTCGGTACAATGACCGAACGGTTATCTTAATGAGGGATGGCTGCATTGGAGTTCTCCGTAGCGCAGCTTCAAAAATCCGTGATGTAATAAGGTAAAACAATACCGAGAAAAAAACCACGCTAAGGGCAGAAAGAACGTTTGGAATGAATGTCCAAAGGGTATCAATGACAAATTGCTTGTCTACCCCATAGCGAAGGAACATTTCTTGCATACCACTCAAGTATACCGTACCAAGTCTCTAACAAAAGTGAGTTTTGTTAAAAATCTCTACAGAAGTAAATAAGCCAATGGTATACTACCAATATGAACTTCTTGGTAGAGATTATTGTCTCAATTCTTACGGCCTATCTTGCATTTACAAATACTCTTGCGACTGGAGTTGAATACTTGATCGACTCATTCTCTGAGTCTGAACAAACCGAAGAAGTAGCGTATGATAACCTACCTGCTATTCCAAGCTTTGCCACAAGTATTCCCGATATACTTTTGCGAAGTAGTGAGTACCAACAGGCAGCACTAGCTGGCGCAGCTACAGATCTATCAGCAAGCCGAACTCGCGACCCTCTCTCATCGATTGTAAATATCTTCTGCACATTTACGACGAGCGAAAGTGTCAGGACGACTACCGGTACGGGGTTTTTTATCGATAAAGAAGGCATTATCATGACAAATGCCCACATCGCTCAGTTCCTTCTTTTAGAAAAGACCGATGCCTTCGGAGATGCAAAATGTACAGTGCGAATCGGTAGCCCTGCTGTTGCTCGCTATGAAGCTGACTTGCTCTATATCTCACCAACCTGGATTCAAAAAAACGCCTCACTCATCAATGATGCTGCGCCGATGGGAACCGGTGAACGTGACTACGCACTCCTTTATATCAGCGGTGACATTGAAGGCTGGCCTCTTCCTGAAGAATTTCCGGCGCTCCCGTTTGATAGTGAATTACTTCCTACATCAGTACGAGAATCTAAGGTTGTAGCTGCAGGCTATCCAGCCGAAAATCTTCTCAAAAGCGGCTCTGGTACAGACCTCTTTGGAAAGACCGCCGCTACAACTATTTCAGAACTCTACACCTTTGGATCAAACTACGCAGATGTCTTTTCCCTTAAAGGGAGCGAGGTTGGGGCACAAGGTTCATCAGGTGGACCGATTGTAAATGAGGATGGAAAAGTTATTGGTATGATTGCCACCAGAGGTGATGATTCGACCGATGGTAGTGGAAGCTTGCGAGCCATTACTCTCTCTCATATTAATCGTTCTATGAAAGAAGAAAGTGGTTTTACGTTAGCAGAAAATTTAGGTGGAGATATACCATACAAAGCTAAAGTATTTGCCGATACAATGGCTCCGTTTTTACTCTCCACTCTCGAAGCTCAATAAAAAATGCGCCACATGGCGCATTTTTTATTATGGAGCTGGGGTGGCTTCCGTCTCTAAGGTCGTAGAGGCGGTTGTGGTTGCCTCAAGCTCTACGGGAGCTGGTACTGACGGTGTAGTGGTGATATCAACCCCTTCTGATGAAACAATCTTAAGAGCATCATCTAACATAGCAAGACTTTCCTTGGCTGCCGCCAGAGACTGACTAGCGTCTGCTTTTGGCTCAGAACTCTTAGCTGCAAAATCAATTGCGAAGGCAATCTTTTCGGCTGCACCAACAGATACTTTAGGAATAGCAAGGCTAAGAATCTCTGACTTCCGAGCAATCTCTGATACAGCAGACGCCAATTCTGATTGTTGTTCTTCTGGAGTTAAAATAATCGGAATGACTGTCTCAAGGGCGATAGCGCGATTACCATCAATATCACTCATGTACACAATTAACTTCTGGGTTCTCTCAAGCACAGCCAGCAACTGCTCTTTCGCAAGAGTTTCATCTTTATCCCGCACTCCTTTAGCTGTCTCGATGCTTCGATTCACATCCTCTAGGCGACGAGTAATGTCTTTATAGAGCTGATCTTCTTGCTCTAAACCAAGTGATCCAACAAGCTCATACGCTCGAGTGGTATTTTGTTCAACCCGTGCCATGATCTTGTCATACGCAGGAACGTGTCCATCGTCATGCTGAGCTTCTTGTGTCGAGAGAGATTCATTAATTACATCAACGACTAATTGAGCAGTATTTTCTGAAGCCACCTCTCCAACTGCAGTAGCTAACACTGTGGTGCCACTTTCTTGAAGCGATGCAGACTGTAGTTCAAGCGTGGTTGAAAGCTCAATGGAGGCTAACGTTGCTTGATCAGCATCCTCAACACGCAACACTTCAATTTCTTTTTGGACCTCTTGCGTATGTTCTTTTACCGCAGCAGCTATCTCCATCTCTACTTCTTCAGTCAAGCGACCTTCGCTGGCAAGAAGCTTAGCTTCTGCGACACGACGATTGAGACGCTCTGTTTCCCACTCGATTTTTTCATATGAGCCAAAGGCCAGGCTCCCACGCACTTCTTCGTTAAACTGCACTTTCACCGCATAGAGACTGTCACCAGGAACAGACCGTTCCGCAATAACCGGGACAATAACCAGAAGCATCATGGTAAAAATAGCTGAAGCTCGAAACAACAAGCTCGCTGGTATTTGAATTGATTGAAATGCGTCTGTCTGAAGCAACTTTACGCGAGACGGCACAGCGAGTGATGCTTCAGCCGGCTTTTGGATTGGATGATACTCCATGTAGGTCACGATCCGAGCTCTCAATTCCTCACGCTCAAAAGCCTGTAATTTTACAGTCTTGGCTTTTGTATGAAATTGTTCGCTGAAGCGCTTCATAATTATTTTTTCTTTTTTTTGCGATTTTGTTCGCCTTGCTCATCAAGAGCTTCGATTTTTTGTCGTAACATTTTGAGACCGCGGTGTATACGGACCGAGACGACATTTTCACTTTCTTCAATGAGCTCACTTATCTCGCGTGGCCCTAATTGGTCGACGAAGCGTAGGATAATCACTTCTCGATACTGGTCGGGCATTTGATCTAGTAACTCAAATGCCTTCTTGCCATCAATAGTTGCTGCCAGTGCCTCACTGGTGCTTTCAGACAGCTCTTCAAACGAACCTTCATCTACCCCTTCAAGTTCAAGGAGTGCATCTAGTGAGCTTTCTTTCCGACGACGATACTCATCAATAATCAGATTATTGAGAACTTTATATAAAAACGGTCGGAACGTATCGATTTCGTAGCCACTTCTGAGATACGCCCACACCTTCGTGAAGGTATCATGGACCAAATCAATGGCTTTTTCTCGATTGCTTACACGAAGGAGTGCGTGCCGAAAGAGGGCATCGTTGTACTCATCGAAAGCTTTCAAAAAACGTGCTTCGTGGTCTTCTGTGTCGTGTGTCTTCCTAACATCCGCCATGTGAAAACCATTATACGCGAAGACGGGCAAAACAGTAGGTTCTTACCAATTATCCACAGGGTAAAAGTCTCACTGATCTTAGGTCTTAATTTTCTAGATTTTCCTTGATTTTTTCTATCAATTCAGGGAATTCTGGTATCAAAAAGTGGTTCTTATCATCAAATGTGACTAATTCGGCACTAGGGAGAGCTCTTTTGAATCTCTCTGCATGCTCATACGGCACTACAAAGTCATCTTTTGAGTGAAAAATATAGATATTTTCTGCTTTTTTTGACAATTCCCCTACCCTGCTAGTATCAAAGGCAAAATCACCCCCATCTTCTCCGCCAAAATCATCAGGCTGGAATGGGGCAGCAATAAGAAAAAGGGCTTTAATTTCAACCGGAGCTGGGTTATCAATTAGATATTTTGTCAAAAAGTACCCTCCCTGCGACCAACCCACCAGAACTAAGCCATCTCGTAGGTGTGCTATGTATCGCTCAAACCATATTTTCCACTCCTGATACTTAGCGTTTTTGCTATTTGGCATACTCGGCTTGAACAGATCGTAGTCAGCTAATTCTTTTGGCAAGATGTCACTCCACTTAGAAAACGGTTGTGCACCCGGCAAATCCCGGATTGGCTCGTTCTTCAAATCATTGAGAAAAGCCTCATAATTTGAATACGCCGATCCTCCATGGATATAAAAAACCTGCTTCTTCATGGCTATAACCACTGATTCTTCTTAAAGAACCAGACAACAAATGAAACACTAGCCATAATGATCCCAACCACCAGCCAAAATGCATACGGGGTATTTTCAAGCGGAAGTGGAACATTCATACCAAAGAGTGACGCTACAATGGTAGGAATAGTGAGCAAAATAGTAAGGACAGTCAGAGTTTTTATGGTGGTGTTGAGGTTATTCGCCAAAATCGCTTCTGTTGCATTACGAACATTCTGGATCGTATTCAATACAGAACGAGCAGATTCAATGAGCTGGGTGTTATCGATGATAAGGTCTTCCATAAACTCAACGTCTTCAGGATACATCTGCATGTAGTTCCCTTTCATAATCTTATTTAAAGCCGTATTGGTAGGGACAATGGCAGCAATCATGTCATTTAGCTTATGCTCATACGTCACAAACTTTTCAATCTCTCGATTGCCGATCTTACGCAACTTAGCCCTATCTTTATGCACATTTCGACGAAGTACAACTAGTTGCTTCTCAAATGATTCCGTCACCGTCTGCATCATTTGGATGAAGAGCTTTGTTTTTTGAGTAGTATGAACATCCTCTTTTCCGGCAAGAAGCGGTTTAAATTGTGGAATTTCACGCTGTACTACCGTCAAGACAAACGACTCTCCCATTACAATCAGGAGTGGCGCGGTATCGGTCGCTTCCCTTTTTTCATTAAACGGGTACCGAGTAAAGAAAAAGGTTGCTCCATCCGCCCGCTCAAAGCGTGGCACCTCAAAGAAGTCTTGCGCATCTTCAATCAAATCGGTATCTAGTGCCAATGTACCGAATAGATCATTAAGTTCCTTATCGGTTGGCTCTACCGCATGAATCCATATCCCGGTGCGCAAATCACTCACTTCCTTCAAGGCCTCATCTTTAATTGTTCGAAAATAATATTTGATCATAACTCGTTCCCTACTTACTGAGTCCTAGTGTATCATGTGAACCAAGGAACTATTAACTTACTCGCTTTTTTTATGTGTTAATGGTATTATTTGCCACGCTAATTAATTGATTAGCTTTCGAAAAGGCTGTAAGCAAAGCTTTCATCCTTTCGTCACTCGGACATCCTCTGCTTCAAGCACGGCTTGCTCATAGATTTTTAAAGGTTCAAGGAAAAAGCCAGCTTTATCTTGAACCTTTAAAAATCTATGCTCTTCAGAGGAATGTCACTCGTCTCCTCGGGATGTAGCATAATGGTAGTGTACGCGGTTTGGGACCGTGTGGCCCGGGTTCGATTCCCGGCTTCCCGACAAATGCAATTTGGTCACATGTCGTGACTAAACCAAAAGAAATCCACCTAACCGGTGGATTTCTTTTGATTTTCATTGTTTCACGTGGCACATAAATCCTTGTTCTATGTAGAACGTTCTACATAGAACACATACTAGATAATGCTGTAGCTGAATAGCTAGCAAGCATAAGTTCTATATGAAACTAAAATGTCACTATAGAATGATATTGGGAATATATTTCACTGTTGCATACCTTTCACGTGGCACAATTCTTACTGAAATAACGTCAATCTGCCATTCTGAATCAGAATTTTTATCCATTAACCAACTTTCAATTGTTCGATACATCCTTTCGATCTTTTTGTGGTGAACGTTTTCTTCTGGGCGCCAGGTTCCATATGAAACAGCTTTATTGAGCATTTCTTTAGTTTCATATGAAACAGTTTTAACTTCAACAAAATGGATTATTTGTTTATTTTGTATAGTTTCACGTGACACAACATCAATTTCGCCCCATTTTTTAAGATAATTTCGATCAATAACTTTATGTCCAAGCTTTTCAAGGTATTTTGCAGCAATATCTTCACCGATTGCTCCAATTTTATTCTTTTCACCCTTTTTATTACCTTGTTTCATGTAGAACCTGTTTCATGTGAAATTATAGCAGGGAAGTGAGCTTGGTTAATTACGCTTTGTAAACAAGTCTTTTTATAAAGGACAACTGATTTGAATGTCGTAAATGTTGTCCTTTATCCACCTATCCACTCGTTTATCCCCACATAAAACCCACGAGCTGTTAAAGCCCGTGGGTCGATGACATAGAACTAAAATTCAAGCCCAACTGTCCAACTGTGTCGCTCAGGTGGATTAAGACTGTCCACTGCAAGACGGCTCCTTTCACGCCAGTCGATCTTTTCTTCGATATCGCAGTAAAAAAAGCTAATATTCTCGCTCGTTCCACTGAAGCGCCAGCTTGAATTAAAATCCTTCTCTCCATAACGCTTAGTTTTTTCACAGCGACTTACAGCTTCCTGGGCGACAATCTCATCAGGTATTTGACCTGTCTGACTCGAATAATCGGTTAAAAGATTTTGGATGCCAGTTATATAGTCAGCGAGCAGGATACCTGCTACCAGCATCAGCGCAAGGGTGATAAGTGAAACACCAGTGGAATACTTTTTCATGTGCACTCTCCTCTAAATAAACTTTGACTTTCTGTAAAATACATATAAATCATTTTATTTACAAAATATATTGCTATATTGAAAAAAATTTAAAGTTTAACTTTAAATTTGATATACTCTATTAATGTTCGACTCACCGATTACAGCCAAAATCGTAGAAGAACTAACGACCGGATCCAAGAATTCGGCTATTCTTGTCGCAAAAGTTGCAAAGTCACAAAATTGCTCAATCCAATCAGTTTATGCAGCGCTTCGAAAACTTCGTGAACAAAGTGTTGTTTTACTGCATAAAAAGGTTTTGATGCTAAATGTAGTATGGATTGAAGAGCAAAGTGAACTACTGCAGCGTGCGCAAGCGACATATTTTGAATCCAGTGACTCTGGGTCATTTTCAGTCGGTACACTAGAAGAAGGGGACAGAGTAACGTATCAATTTAAAAATCCTATATTGCTTGATGAAATGTGGGGACATGCCTTTCTGCTACTCCTTGAGAAAGCACATAAAAAGGTTCCTATCATGATATATAACGCTCATTCCTGGTTTCCAATTGTGCGACATGCCTCTGAAAAAACAATCTTCAGCACTCTAGCCAATCAGGGCTACAAGGCATACTTTTCAATTGGAGGAACGACTGATCTAGATCGCAGTATATGTAAGGACTTCATCCACCCCATCGGACATTCTTTTTCTCTTGGTAACCAATTCGGCTTAAGAAATAACCAGTATTTGAATATTATAGATGATTATCTTATCGAAGTATCGCTCGATACTAGAGTATCAAATAATATCGATGATTTTTATAAGAAATACGTTACCCTTACATCTGCAAATCAAGGTGAGCTACAAGAAATAGTGTCTGCGAAGGGAAGTAATAAGCTAATTATTTCAAGAAATTCACGCAAAGCACTGTTGTGGCGTTCGCGATTATCAAAAGACTTCCTAATACCAACCGCAAGCCGTCAATATGTATAGTAAAAAGCGCCTTCAGGCGCTTTTTACTAAGGTGCGGCCAGAGGGAATCGGTCACAAGTCGCTCCTTTCAGTCGCGCTCGCGACCCCACCTCGCCGACAAGCCCTCGCTTCGCTCGTCTTGTATACCGGCTACGGTTTTCGATTCCCTCTGGCCGCTACCAACAGCAAAGGCTCAGAAAGTATCCACTTTCTGAGCCTGCTGATTGGTGCGGCCAGAGGGAATCGAACCTTACAGGTTCAGTACCCCAATTGGCTAGATTGTTTCATTGCATTCACAATCTAACTCAATCGGGCTTCGATTCCACATAAACAAGCCCCCGGCTTGTTTCTTCTCTGCAGCACGAACAAAAAAGGCCCTGAAGGGCTCTTTTTTGTATTCGTGCGGCCAGAGGGAATCGAACCCTCCACTAATCCTTGGCAAGGACTCATTATACCACTTAACCATGGCCGCAATCTCTATTTTGCTAGTTCTTTTAGCGCGAGCTCAATCCAACGGTTGAGTTTATGCTTCAAAACTGTGTTGCCGATTATAGTATTTCCAACGCCATTATGCAACGTGTCTTTAGTCTTCTTCGTGTTGATGTACTGATTCTTGTAAAACTGACTGTAGGGGAGAGAAGTAGCTGCTTTCCAACGCTTCATGCAGAGTTCTTCAGATTGGCCCTTATAAAGCAGTATCCAAAAATGGATATTGGCTTTTGGTACACCCATAAACTCGGTCGCAAATTTAATAAAAACTTTATGGGCTTTTCCCTCTGTGCCTGACAGTCGAATCTGGTGTTCATTTTTTAGATCACCTTGCGTGTAGTACAGCATAAGCCCAGCCATAAAGAGGGGGGATGATTTGTAGTGTTTATATTCAGTTTCAGCTGATCTAATTGCTTCACGATACTTAGTCTCACGCTCACGTTCTCTCGTTTTACTCATGAGCTTGAGCCGTTTGGCGTTTTCTTGGCCCGCTCGTTTCTTATTTTGCTTTGTAACACCCTCTGAAATAGCGTTATTTTTCAACCATTTTGAAACGGTTCCCTTAGATACCTCGCATATCTTTGCAATCTCTTCTAGCGTGAAGCCACGCTTGCGAAACTGCAGTGCTTGCTCAAACTTGTCTTCATTCCGAACCATATAGATGGTATATTATATACGAATTGTATATGTTTCGTATCTGAGTTTTGCACAAGAAAAGGCCCGGTGGGATACCGGGCCTTTCTCCTCGCTAGCCAAGTGGCCACGCCATGTTACCATCACTTATGTAGATAAGCGCGATGACGATGACACACATGGCAACGAGAAGTGCACAACCATATTTGTCCATAAAACAGTTCCTCCTCTGCCATGAACAATATCTTAGTTACTTCTGGTGTCAAGAATGACCTTCAATTTCTTTTTCTTACAGAAACTGTATACCATGTCGTACTTTGTTTCTTTTCAGTCACAAAGTCGCTGGCAAGGTCTTGCGGAGTGATACTTGGTCACTCCTCACCGACAATCCCAATCCAGCCTTGTGGACCGACAATGATGGAGTAGGGGGTATCAGCTGGCACGTCAAGTCTTTGTCCAGCCTTTACCTCTTTCTTTTCTCCAGAGAAATCAACTGTGATTGAGCTGTCTGTAACAAAAAGTGAAACCTTTCCATTGTGAATACGCTCTTCATGAATAGTTCCAGGAGCATCCTGCAACTCATAAATTGAGCTATAGCCTTCATCTTCAAACCTTTTAATCCATCGTTCAGATAATTCCATACAGACTATAGTACCTCCTCATATTCTTATTGCAAAAGGCCTGATTTCACCGTATGATGCTATCCACGCACCCATGGTGAAGTGGATATCATTACTGTCTTCGGAACAGTCGTCCTAGGTTCGAGTCCTGGTGGGTGCACAAAAGTAAAAGAAAAACGCTGGCTAAAGCCAGCGTTTTTCTTTTAAAAAGCGACATGCGCCAGTTTTGTTCCTTTATGCAAGCCGCAAGCTTGTTTTCAGCTAATATCCTAAAGTTAAAAATAGCGTGTCGGGGTCACGAGCACTGAGTGAAATCGAAACGTAGTGACAATTTTGGTTAATAACTCGCGACTATAACAGCCAAACCGAGCCCTAGTGGGTACCGTCTTTCTTTTCTGCTAGATATGAAGGTGAATCCCGAAGCAAGTATTGATGCTGTGTTGGTGCCTTGCTCGAAATAAAGTGATATTATTGCTTTGTGAAAAAGGGTTTTAATACATGGACACGCTGGCACGGCGTGCCAGCAGCAACAATCTGTGCAGCGGGATGAAAATTAGCAATACAGATATTCCATTAGTCGTCCGACAGACTGCAGAAACACTAGAAGCTGCTGGCTTTGAGGCTTATTTAGTAGGCGGGTGTGTGCGCGACATACTCCGTGGAACCACCCCGAAAGACTGGGATCTCACGACTGATGCCCACCCAGAACAAATCCAAGCATTATTTGTGGAACACTATGCCAACAACGATTTTGGTACAATTGGGGTAAAGACTGAGGAGGAAGACCCTACCCTCCAAGTCATTGAGATCACCCCATACCGTAGTGAAAGCGGTTACACGGACTTAAGACGGCCAGATACCGTGACTTTTGGTGTTTCACTTGATGAAGACTTGGCGCGCCGTGATTTCACGGTTAATGCTCTGGCGTATCGACCTGCAACAGGTACTCTTGTTGATCATTTTGGTGGCATTGAAGACATGCGTGAAAAGCGTCTTAAAACAGTAGGGGATGCTCATGCCCGCTTCAATGAAGACGCGCTCCGCATGATGCGAGCGGTCCGTTTGGCAACCGAACTTGGTTTTACCATAGATAGCACCACAATGACCGCTATTTCCGAAAATAACCTTCTTTTAAAGCGCATTTCTATCGAGAGAGTGGCGGCTGAATTCTCCCGCATTATCGCTTCAAAAGAACCGATGCAAGGTATTATCTTCCTTGAAAAACTCGGGCTACTGCAACATGTTATGCCGGAGCTTCGTGATGGTATCGCCTGTGAACAGGGAGGTATTCATGCTTTTGATGTGTTTGAGCATAATCTCCGCACCCTGCAAGCGGCTGCCGACAAGGGATTTGCGTTCCATGTTCGTCTAGCTGCCCTGTTACACGACATCGGGAAACCAGCCACGAGGCGGACTGGTGGCAAAAATAAACACTATACCTTCTTCGGGCATGAGGTAGTGGGAGCTAGAATGGCAAAAAGTATCCTTGAGCGACTCAAAATGCCTCGTGAAACTATTGATATCGTAGTGAATCTAGTGCGTTGGCACATGTTTTTCTCAGATCCTGACCAAATCACACTGTCAGCCGTACGTCGTACTATCACACGAATAGGAGAAGACCATATTGAGGATCTGCTAAACCTTCGGGTTTGTGACCGCATTGGTACTGGCCGACCCAAAGAGCAACCATTTCGCTTCCGCAAGTACAAAGCTATGGTGGATGAAGCACTGCGTGACCCAATATCGGTAAAGATGCTTAAAATAAACGGTAACCAGATCATGCACCTGACCGGTGAGAAGCCTGGCAAGCGTTTAGGCTATGTTTTACACGCTCTTTTAGAAGAAGCACTCGAGGATAGTACTAAAAATACGGATGAATATATGGAAAAACGGGCTCTTGAACTACTAAAACTCGAAGAGTCAGAGCTTATTTCACTCGCCGAAGCAGGGAAGCGCAAACAGGCAGAAGAGGAAGCCCAGGCTCTAAAGGACATCGCAAGAGAGCACAAAGTAGGATAATATTATAGATATGTTCTGGATACTTCTTATTTTAGTTGTACTTCTTATCTATAGACCAAAAATATTTGCAGTAGCACTTCTATTACTGGCTCTGTTTGCAATTTCTGCATATATCTATGACAGATACTTTTATACTCCACCTCACGAAGCTTTTATCAAAAATAATCAGCTAACCCTTATTGGACGTCAACTTTCACAACAAGGAGGCGGAATCTACGCGGAAAACGCTTCAAGTTATTTTCTCCTATACCCTGCTAACTACTATAAAACTGATAAAAATAAGACCTGTCCTGGATTTAATAGGCTAGACAAAGAAACTTGGTGTGGAGATGAAAAGTTCTTTCCAAACTGCTATCCTGAAGACAGGGAATGCTCAAGCATTTTGATAAACAATAAATAACCCTGCAAGATGGTGGTGTTCAGATGTAAAATTACCATACCGAACATTTTCATTACGTACTCCAAAATAGAAAAAGGCTTGGGAAGATTGATAGACAAGTAACTTATCTGGCAATCTTCCCAAGCCTTTGGGTTTGAAAGAGCTATCTTTTTGGTGGGTATATGACCCAAGTGCGCGTCTAATTGGCTATGACTAACGCTGACCTTAGCTCTACGTTGTATTGGAATCTTATAGTGACAAATCTATTTTGAGTTTCGTCTGATTCCGGGGGTGGGTTGTTTATGAACGTTTTTTGAGTTTCTAAGCTTTCGCTTAGTTGGAGGTAATAAACTCATTTTGGATTATGGAAGATCTCTTTAAGGGTAGAGGCCGAAGGTCTTGGAAGAATGTTTCCGCCGAGAACTCCGGTCTCTACTGCTCGCCCTCTCTGGGCCTGCATATATACTATGTCCTTTACAATATTCCGTAAAGGACAAGTAAGTGGATAACTGTGTATAACTTGTCCTTTACAAAAACACGACTCTCGTTTTGACAAATTTGAGAATCGTGTGTTTATGATTTTGGCTATATGGCCTTTATTTTAAAGGCTAATATCTATCGACACGGGGCAATGATCACTTCCAAACACATCTGCGTGGATACGTGCACTTTTGACTAATGGTATTAAATCTTTTGAAATCATCACGTAGTCAATCCGCCACCCAACGTTACGTTCACGAGCATTACCAAAGTGTGACCACCAGGTATAGTTGCCGCTTTCTTGATTGAAGAGACGAAAGCTATCCACAAATTTTTTTTCTACCATAGCATCAAAGCCACTGCGTTCTTCGTCAGTGAAACCTTTTTTGCCTTTATTATCTTTTGGGCGGGCGAGGTCTAGCTCGGTGTGAGCCACATTAAAATCTCCGCAGAAGATAACAGGCTTCTCTTGTTGCAGCGTATCCATGTACTCAAGAAACGCCGGGTCCCAAGCCTGACGCATCGGGATGCGCGAGAGATCATCTTTGGCATTCGGGGTGTAGACTGTCGCTACATAAAATTCTTCAAACTCAGCTACTGTAACTCGACCTTCTTTGGTGGTATCGCCATAGCTGTCGGCTAGCGCATACTTGCTCGCAATTTCCTCGGGTAAACCAAAATAGACCTCAATTGGAGATTTTTTAGTAAAAATAGCCGTACCGGAGTAACCTTTTTTCTCAGCTGAGCACCAATACTCTTCATATTGAGAAAAATCAACCTCCAATTGGTCTTTGTGCGCCTTAGTTTCTTGCAAACAGAGGATATCAGGGTCGTGTTTTTCCAAAAACGCTTGTAAATCACCCTTTTTATGAACAGCTCGAATGCCATTAACATTCCATGAATAGATTTTCATACGCTTCAGTGTACCGTATTGCCAGAAAAGTTCTAAGTTTTAGATTGTACGCTATACTTATATATATGAAATACATCGTACCGGTTGGAGTGTTAGTGGTTTTAGGAGGGATAACTTGGTGGTTAGTGCAACCGCCAAAGGCGCAAGCTCCAATGCTTGAATCAAATGTAGAGCTTATGGAATCTGCAAAATCTCTAGAGATTCAGACCGAGGACGCAGTTGCTTACTTCACTGACGCTAAAGGTTTTTACGCCGAACCAAAAGAAGCAGGAGTATATCCAGGTGTAGTGATGATTCACGAGAACCGCGGTCTAAGGCCAGAGATAAAACAAGCAGCAGAAGAACTTGCAAAGGAAGGGTACCGAGTACTTGCGGTCGATCTCTACAAAGGAACAGTGATGGAAACTCAGGATGAAGCGCGCGCCTACCGAGAAAAATATAATCAAACTGAAGGCCTTGCTAACATGCAAGCTGCGGTAACCTATCTTGAAAATAAAGGAGCTGAAAAAATTGCCTCACTGGGATGGTGCTTCGGAGGACGACAATCGGTTGAGCTCGCCATCTCTGGCACACCACTTGATGCTACGGTGGTGTACTACGGTGGAGGAATGGCCACCACTACTGACAAGCTTGCTGCTATCAAGTGGCCAGTTCTTGGTGTCTTTGGGGATCAGGACCAAGTAATTCCACTTTCGGAAGTCGAGGCATTTAAGACTTCTCTCAATCAACTCGGGGTTCAAAATGAGATCTACATTTACCCAGGAGTTGGTCATGCATTTGCTAATCCATCTAACCCAAACTTCGCACCGGAACCAACCGCTGACGCCTGGCAAAAAACCCTTGCATTCTTAGAAGCTAACCTCAAGTAATATGACTCTTACCATAGACACAATCAATCTATTATTTTCAACTGCTGGTTTGGGGCTACTTGCGGTAACCGTACTTCTCTTCGTTGACTATCTCTATCTCGATCGAAAATATTACAAGGCATACGTTCATCAGTTTGTCTGGCCAATGCTACTTGCGGTGACCGTGGGCAGCGTCGCAATTACGCTCTTCTATTCGGAGTACCTTGGGTTTGTTCCG
>JAIYEC010000035.1 GCA_027487145.1 bacterium
AGCAAATGGAGGGACACTTACGGTACAGTCTGGTACAGAACTCTTTGTATGGAACGGTGATACCTTTACACCAGGAGGAGTGGTAAGTCTCAGAGCAAATGCCGGAGCAAATAGCTTTGATGGGACACTCTATCTTGATGATAACGCTGTCTTTAATGCACATGCCACAACGACAGTAACAGTAGGGGGTCGATTTGTGCTTGATCCGGGAGCAGCGTTTAATGCCGCAAGTTCAACTGTGTTTATGAATGCTACTACCTCTGGTAAGAGTATTACTGCCGCTGGTACCGTCACCTTCAATACCCTTACTTTTAATGGAGCTGGCGGTACGTGGAATATCACGCCAAACATCGTCGTTAATGGAAATATGAACGTGACTACTGGAACAGTGACCGGTACGGGTAATATCACTCTTCCAAATGGATCGCTCACTGGTAATGGTATTCTCTCGCTTGGGGCAGGTACCACAACGATTGCACGAACAAACACCCTTGGAGGAACGAGTGCCTGGACATTCTTTAACCTTCAGCTTGGTAACGGTGTTGCTCTTGGTACGACGACGCCAGTCTCACCAGCGACAACAACAATTGCTGGGAGACTCACTATTGCGGCGGCTCACTTCCTTGATGCTAATGCAACCAATTGGGATTTGGCAGGCACTGGTACGGTGTTTGTAGAGAATGGTACATTTTTGGAAGATACAAGTACTGTCCGCTATAGTGGTAATGGCGCAACGGTTCGGTCAACACCGTACTATAACCTCGATATTAACGCTGGAGCTGGCTCACCGACGTACACGACAACTGGCTTGGGTATCCTGGTATCTAACAACCTAACTGTAGGTGGAAGTGCCAATACAACTCTCAATTTAAATGCAAGTGATCCATTGCTTGATGTAAATGGTAGTATCACTATTCGACCGAACGGTACCTTTATTGCCAGCAATTCTGCCGCCCTCACGGTAGCCCAGAACTTCACTAACGATGGCACCTTTACTGGCAGTGGTGGACGGATTACGTTTGATGGTGGGAGTGCTGCCAATATCGCTGCTGGAAATAGTAACTTTAGTGATGTGTCTATTAATAAGACTGGCGCTATTACCTTTACTGAACACGCGACATCAACAGGTCTCTTTAGAATCCAAACGGCGACAGCCTTTACGGTAAACAGCGGACAAGTGCTGGCGGTGGGAGGTTCATTCTTTAATGCTATTGGTGGATCAGCTACAACCTGGACTGGTTCAACGCTCCATCTTTACAACGGTGGTAACTATAGTATTAATGCAGCAACGACCACCGATACTTACGCGACACTCTCAGTGGATGGTACAACCCAAGCACGAATGTGGAATTCTGATGCCACTACATATGTTGTCGACGCAACCGCGTCACTCTACTCGCAAGATCATGCAAACGTAGCTGGGAATCTCTACATTTGGGGATCATATAGAAAAACCACTGGTGCTGATTTCTGGAGTCACGCCACGGACTTTGACGGAACCGCTCTTGGAGGTGGGGCTCGAAAAGTAAATGTCTACATGGCAGCCGGAGCCAGTGCATCATTTACGGGCGGATCATTACAAGTGGTTGGGTCACCGACAGCGTCTACAACACTGCAAAATCAAGGTTCAGGTACATATAATTTATTAATTGGTGGTTCTGCCTCAACCACTATGCGGTATTATGAGGTGACTGACGCTGGTACCGCCGGACTCACCCTCACTGGCTCACCTACTGTCCATGATCTATCACATGGTGCATTCGAGGTATCACAAACTGGTGCAAGTGGAATAACAATTGGCGGAACGGTAATCAGCACCAACCCAGCTAAGAACTTTAACCAAAATCGCTTCTTCTTGAGCGGAGCAGCTAGTGGATTTAACGTGACTGCAACCGGAACATCAATTAGCGCATGGCGATTTGCTAACCACTATGGAGATATTGATGGTGAAGGGTTCGATGTCGATCCAGCTGGCGATCCGGGATATGTTTCTTGGGATGACTCGGCTGCACTTGTTACTGTCTCGGGCTTTGTCTTCAGTGATGAGTCGGGCACCGTATCAAGTGTCTGTAACGGAGTGACGAATAGTATTGTGCTACGTGTCGCCGGCATTACGTCATACAGTACAAGCTGTAACGCTACTACCGGTGCTTATAGTATTCCAAATGTTTCGTATGGTTCAGCTGATACACTCGTGGTCTACATTGATGGTCAAACTCCAAAGGGAGCAGCAGTAACTCAAGACCCAATCACTAACATCACAAACTTTACTATTTATGAAAGTAGAGTGGTGGTTCGACATGAAGGAACAGCGCCACTTACCATTGATGATATGGCTGTCTGGGATTCATCTGATGATGCCGATATACCATTTACCGCTGTCAATGGTACGCCAGACACACTGACACTTCCGGCAAACCGAAAATTGATTGTCGCCAGTGGCGACACGTTCCAGCCAGGTGGAAACGTGACCTTGTCAGGAGGTGGAGCTGGTGCTGCGTTTGATGGAACGCTTGAGCTTTACAGCAATGCAGATTGGGTAGCAACTGGGGCTGAGTCGCTCTCAGTTGGCGGTAGTATGATTCTTGGTGTAGGAGCTGATTATGTGGCTGGTAGTGGAACCACCACCTTTACCACTACCGGTACTGCTCGTACGATTGATCTCAATGCTGATGCACTCCACAATGTTGCATTCACCGGTAGTGGTAGTTGGACTATCACAGATAGTACGTTTACCGCTAACGGAAATGTGTTATTGACCGCCGGAACAGTAACTCTCCCAACTGCAACATCCACCTTTAATGGATCACTCGTTAATAACGGTGGTACCTTTAATGCAAACAACGGAATTGCTCGATTTGCTGGAACTGGTAATCGTACACTCCGTACGGGGGGTTCTAGTCTGGCGACAACCATCTTTGCTGGAGGTACCTACACCATGACAGATGTTAATGCTACTTCAACTGGTTCGGTAACCATTACCTCGGGCACCGTGACGCTACCAAGCGGCTTTTACTCGGTGGGAGGAAACTTTACGAATCGAGGTGGAAGTATTCTTCACAATACATCAGATATTGTATTGCGGAGCCCAACCGTTGCGACCTTGCGAGCGTCTTCCTCTGATCTTTTCGCTGTTCGGTTTGCCGGTGGTGGTACGTATACGATGCTTGATAGAAATATTACCTTACTTGGATCTCTTGCTATCACAAGCGGTTCGGTGAAACTTGCTTCTGGTACGATTGCAGTTGGAGGAAGCTTTACCGCGACTGGAGGAACGTTTGATAATTCCTCAAGTACGATTTTGTTTAATTCAACTGATGGAGGCGAGGTAATTAATCCTGGATCTAGTAGATTCTACGCTATCCAAATTGGCGCTCCAACCGGTGGGTATACTCTGACTGGAAACGCTACCACTACTCATAACTTCACCTTAGCGAGTGCGGCCAGCTTTGCTGTTCAGTCTGGAGTAACGCTCAGAGTACAAGGTGTGTTTACTAATAACGTTGGAGGTAGCAACACTAATTGGAACGCTAGTACGCTTGTTTTGGCTGGACAAAATGCCTACAGTATAAACAACAAGACAACCGGTGGGGATCAATACAATAGACTAATTATTGGTCCAAACAGTGATATCAGAATGTGGAATAGTGCTGCCACGACTACAACGATTCAGACTGGTGCATCACTGTACTCACAAGATCACGCTACGGTAAATGGATATGCGTATGTCTATGGTGATTTCAATATCAGTAGTTCTACCGAATACTGGAGTTACGCAAGAGATTTTGATGGCAGTAGTCTCATTGGAAGCGAGCGAGCGGTGCAGGTTCGACACGCTGCTAATGCAACAACAACCGTCAATGGTGGAACATTACAGATGATTGGTGTCAGCGGCAATGAGACAGTCGTAACAAACCAAGGATCAGGCAGATACGCTATGAGAGTTTCAGCTGGTACATTAAACGCACAACGGTATGACTTTAGAAATCTTACAGCCACAGGACTGACACTTACCGGTAGTCCGACTATTAGCTCGCTTGCGTTTGGAGATTTTGAGTTAGCGGTAAATGGAGGCTCGCTTATTACTGTCGCTTCGTCTACCATTAACGCTAATGCTTCACTGGTTATTCCTGGTACACAATTTGCAACCACTAGTGCAATTACCGGATTCAACGTAAATCTCCAAGGGGTTACTGCAAATGCGTGGACATTCACCGGGCATACCGGAAATCTTGACGGTGAAGCATATGACAACGATGGAATTGATGCGTGTGGATCAATTCGTTGGAGTGATAGTGCCTGTCTCATTACACAACAGACACAGTATCGTTGGCGAAATGATGATGGAGGGATTGGGGTACCAGCAAGTGAATGGTTTGATACGAACTGGAATGCACGAAAATCAGTTCGAATTGATAATGCAGACGCCACAACCTACAGCGATGCTGTGGTACAGCTTCTGGTTGATTATGACTCTGACATGCAAGCTGACTTTGACGATTTGCGATTTACTGCAGGAGATGGAGTCACACCATTGTCATACTGGGTTGGCTCAACCACTATTAGTGATATGGCAGAAGTCTGGGTGAAGGTTCCGTCACTTCCAGCTGATGGCACTGCGACCGTCTTCATGTACTACAATAATCCAACCGCGCCTTCAGCTGAATCGATGAGCAATACGTTCTTAGCAGCAGACGATTTTGAAGACGGTAACGTCTCAGAATATTCCGGACAAACATCACTCTTTGTCGCGGATACGTCACATCCGTTTGATGGTACGTTCGGGTTAGCAAATACCGGAGATGAATCACTTCGTGCTAATACCGGTGGTATCTTCCGGCTCGATCAGGTGGTTAGTCAAGGTGAAACATTCCGCTTCTGGCAGTACGTTGATACTTCGGCTGGTTCAGGCGATGAGGCCTGTGCTAAATTTGGAGTGCAAAATCCCGGTTCAGCAAATGACAATTATGCCGTCTGTATCGAACAATTCGGAACCGATCGTATTTCACTCGCCAAAGATGTGATTGATAACGACACCTCAGGTACTATTCTGGCCAGCTCTTCAGTTACCTATGTAACTGGTTGGTACGAGGTTGAGGTGAGATGGGAGACAGATGACGATATTATCGTGTCTCTCTACCGAGCTGATGGTTCATTAGTAACAACTATTTCGGATAATGATACGGCGTATAGCAGCGGTGGTATTGGGTTTACCTACTGGTTCCACTATGGTGGCTGGGATAGCGTCAGTTCACGTCCGACCCTTACAACCGAACCGACGGTACGATTTGGTGCTGAACAAATTGACGGTGGTGCAACCTGGAAAGCAGCGATTAATACCGCGGCACCGTATGATGAAAACGATATTGCTCGCTTGCGAATCGCGATTGAGAATTCAGGTTTGGCTATTTCCGGACGCCAACTTCGACTTGAGTACGCGGCGCTTGGGGCTGCACCAAGTTGTGAAGCAGTGGCTGGAAATCTATTTACTGCGGTACCACCGCAATCATCATGTGGTACGTCCCCGGTTTGTATGCAAGCATCATCACTCGTCACAAATGGCGCATCGATTGGCGACCTCTTGATGGATGCGGCTGGTGTGTATACCCCAGGACAGCTTCGGGAAGATCCTTCAAACACTACCTCGGGCATAAACATTGGCCAAAATCAGTATACTGAAGTTGAGTACGTACTTACACCGACCGCAAACGTCGTTGATGAGAATCTCTGTTTCCGAGTCACGAATAATGGTACGCCGTTTGATACCTATCTCAAGGTGGCACAGATGTCGTTTAGGTTTGATCCAACTATTAATAATGTTGTTCTCAACGGTGGCCTCGATATTGATCTGCTTCCTGGGACTACCACACCTGTGTATGCAACTGGTACAGTTACTGACTTAAACGGAGCAGCAGACCTAGCGTATGCAACCGGTACTATTTATCGAATTGGTGCATCAGGCGGAGCAGCGTGTACTCCAAACAATAACGATTGTTATGTCTCCGCTTGTTCGTTTACCAACTGTGCTGGCACTACGTGTGATGTTGAGTGTCGAGCTGACATCTTCTTCCATGCTGACCCAACTGACGATGGAGCGTACACGGGACAAGAATGGTTAGCGTTTGTTGAGGTGGAAGATTTCGATCAGGGCTACGCGTTTGATGATTCGATTGGGGTGATGCTTAATTCATTGCGAGCCATCGACGTTCCAAGTGCTATTACCTACGGTGCTCTGGCAGCGACCTCAGATACCGGTAGCACCAATGCTTCAACCTCAATTAAGAACCTCGGTAATACTGAAATTAATGTCGAAGTGGAGGGAACCGATATGACTGACGGCAGCGGCTCGATCATTCCTGCAACCGAACAGAAGTTCGCTACCTCTACCTTTACGTATAGTGGCTGTGGTAGTAGTTGTTACATACTCTCAAGCACCACTCCATTTGTGCTTGATGTTGAACTTCTTAAGCCGCTGGTGGCAAGTCCGGCTGTGTCAGATGCTGTGTATTGGGGTGTTCGCGTACCGTTTGGAACACGGAGTACTCCACATAGTGGTATAAACGTCTTTACGCCAGTTAGTCCGTAAGTGCTATGATGTTTAGAAATATGCAATCTAGAGCCGTTCTCGCATTCCTTGTTGCTTTCTCGTTGCTCTTTAACAACGCTGCTTTGGCGCAAACAGATCAACAGGCACCTAAAATTTCCACCGTCCAAGTCTCGAATGTGAGTGAAACAAGTGTGACGGTAACGTGGCAGACAGACGAAGATGCTGATTCGTTGGTTAATTACGGTCTTCAACCTGATTACGGTATTTTACGCAAGCCAATTGCTGATCGAAGAACCCACACAATGACACTTGAAGACCTTGAACCTGGTCGAGTCTATTACTTCAGGGTTGTTTCAGCCGACGCTGACGGAAACCAAGGGATTTCAGCGGACTATCGAGTTCAAACAACCGGTAGTGCACAAACAGGGGAAGGTAATGGGTCTGGCCAAGAAACAGAGGCCGGACAAGGGCCAGGTGTGAGTGAAGAAACGGGACAAGGCAATCTTGGGCAGTCATTTACCACCAATAAAGTAATTGAACAAATTAATCAAATTACAAGCCCGCAGCAATTACAGGAGATTTTGAACGAAACAGTAAAGGCGATCGAGGGTATTACCGAAGACCTCACCATTGTCGGTCCACCAACGGTGATTCCCGAGACTACAACGGCCATTGTTCGATGGACTACAGACCGTGAAGCAACCTCTGAAGTGGTGTTTTCGCCAAGCAGTCAGTTTGATGGTACCAACTATCAGTACAGCCAGGCGTCAACTGGTGGTAGTACGACTGAGCATGAAATTCAACTGATTGGACTCGAGCCGTTTACCGAGTATAGTTTCATGGTGAAATCAAAAGATACTTTTGGGATTGAAGGATCAAGTCGAAACTTCACGTTTCAAACAAAAGCGTCCGCTCCTGACATTAGAAACCTCAGAGTCGTTAAGGTAGAAGAAAATGCGGCTACGTTGGCGTGGGAAACAACGGTACCAGCTAAAGCTCTTGTGGAATATCAAGATCAAACGACTGGTTCGCAAAGTTCTGTTGGACGACCGACACTCGCTACGACGCACCAAATGCGTTTGGCAGACCTTACGCTTGGTACACGGTACGTGGCTTTTGTGACGGCAGAAAACTCAGGTGGTGACCGGGTAAAGAGTCAACCAATTCAGTTCATTACGGTAAAAGATATTGCGCCACCAATAATCACAAACGTTACCAACGAATCAACGTTGTTTCCTGGCAGTGAATCGCGCGTTCAGACGATTGTAGAGTGGGATACCGATGAGCCATCAAACTGTTTGATGACCTATCAAGAGGGAGTGGCTGGGGGTACCGAACCGTTCACTATTGAAAAAGAACAGGTGGAATACAATACCAGTCATGTGCAGGTAGTAGTAGATTTTGCACCTGCAACGGTATACCAGTTCTACCTTGATTGTACTGATGAGGCAGGAAATACGGTAAAGTCAGAAAATTTCGTACTCTTTACACCAATCCAAGAAAAGAACATCATCGATTTGATCTTAGAAAACTTTGAAAGTACCTTCGGATGGGTCAAGAACATTCGAGGATAAAAATTTGGGTCACCCTAGCGGGTGACCCATTTTTGTCGGCTCGTGCCACGTAACTCCATAACCTCGATCGACCAACATCTCGCCGTATGATTCTGTTTGAGGTAATCGGTATAGATGGTATTGCCAGTGAGACTCGACCGTTAATGATATAAGTAAGAGGGCGATACCTTTTTTCATCTCTTCATGCGCGAACGCCTGAGCAAGCTGTGTCTTAAAGGCTCCTGGCCATGCTTCAAGTAGCATAAGTATTACTGGCCTACCTTTAGCATTTTTGTCAGTTCTGCTATGGATAACTAAACCAAGTTTATCTGGGCGATATTCGTCTTGAATGGTTGTTTCTTTCAGCCATATGCAGGCAAACTTCTGACATGAGATAGGGCGTTCTTCGTAGATGGCGCAACCACCACCTCTTTTCATGTGAGTGCATGATGCGAAGTTCTCTTTGCCTAGCTCTTGAATGTCGTGCGTATAGCAGCAAGCAGAGCATGAACCACAGGTCCGATTTGATTGTTCCATGGATAGGCACCTTTCTTTTCCTTGCGCACTCTATCACGATTTTAGAAAAATGAAATAAATGTTTCGTGATGGGGATAGTGACAAGTTGGTTTTATTGCATGATGTCATAATAGTGGCATGGCAAAACCGCTCATTGTATGTCGGGATCTTTCGATAATCTACAACAAAGGAAAGTCGAATGAATTTAAGGCGCTCCAGGGAGTAAATACAGATATCTTTGAGGGTGAGTACATTATCCTTTTCGGCCCATCTGGATGTGGGAAGTCGACGCTGATGTATTCGATCCAAGGTTCGCTTCCGCCAGGAGAGGGGACACTCCTCATTAAAGGTGACGATATTTACTCGTATCCTCCTTCTGAGCGAGTGTACTTCCAGCGCTACGTTATGGGAATTATTTTTCAGTCATTTAACTTGATTGGTTCTCTTTCGGTACTAGACAATGTGGCGCTGCCAATGATTTTTTGTAACGTAGACAAAACTACTCGAAATAGACGAGCGCAGTCACTCCTTGATCGCTTCGGCGTAGGCCATGTGGCTCATAAAATCCCGGCTATGCTCTCAGGAGGTCAGCAGCAGCGTGTGTCGGTGGCTCGTTCGATGGTTAATGACCCAAAGATTCTTCTCGCTGATGAGCCAACAGGTAACCTAGACTCGGTTTCAACGCAACAGGTGATGGACAAAATTGACGAGATTAACACGTTTGATAGACGGACCATTATTATGGTGTCTCATAACGCCGCCCACCTCTCGTACGCACACCGAGTGTATTACCTCAAAGATGGTCTGATTGTGCGCGAGGTAGTTAATCCGCAACGGAAACAGATTAAGCCAGTGAAAGAAGGTGAGACAATTGTTACAGAACTAGAGCAACTCGCGAGGCTTTTCCCATATGACTCGGTTGATACACTGCGAGTGAAGAGTATGGTGAACTACCTCACCCAAGACTATTCATTTGATCAAATTGTTCGGATGGAACACGCTGTCTCACTCTTTATTCGTGGTCGTCTCGATCGAGAGTCATTTATTAAGAGTCTCGTTCTCCCGTTTGAGCGTGGGGGAGTGGAGGTGTCTGAAGCTGAGGCAAAACGAATGACAGCCGTAACCGAACGAATGATGCATCATGCTGATGATATTCGCCGGTTCAGGAGTCGTAAAGACAATGCGAATATCTTCTTTAATCAACATAAGCTTGCCGAACGCATGCGGGATCATCTTATCGGTTTGTTTCGGATAAAATTAAATAAAGAACAAGACGCCAACTTAGTAGAAGTAATTGCTGATCGCGTAACCGGAGTGATTGATGCGGGTGAGATGAATCAGCGACTGATGGCGGGTGTTCGAAGTAGCGGACTAGGACTTTCAGAAAAAGAGGCGGACGAAATGAGTCGTTATTTTGAAAAAGTAGTCGCACAAGGAGTCGATGTAAACTACAAAGCCTAATTATTTATTTATGCGACTGCAAGATCTAGCTCAGCTTTCAACCAGAATGTTTAAAACCAATCCAATGCGTACCTGGCTTACGATTTTGGGTATGGGAGTGGGCACAGGTGCTGTGGTGGTATTGGTAGGTCTAGGGTTTGGACTGCAAAAGATTATTCTCGAACAGATCGTGTTTGGAGAGACACTTCTTTCGCTTGGGGTTTCAGCTACTGGTGCGCAGGGTCTAGAGTTGACTCAAGAAACCGTTACTGACTTTGAAAGAAATCCAAATGTGCTTGATGCCGCTCCATTAGCGCGCTTTCCGGCACTAATTACGTTTAAGGGTCTTACTGGTAATGTGTTTGTGCAGGGTGTTGAGCCACCGTACCTTCGGTATGCTGGAGTTTCAGCTACAGCGGGGGAGGTGTTTACTGATGCAGATGCAGCTGATACCAACTCAATTATGCTTTCGCCGGCTGTACTAAAATTATTCGGCATTGAAGATGACAAAGTAAAAGACTTTATTGGAGAGAAAGTGTCTATTCGACTTTTGATTCCAGCTGAAGATGGCAGTGACGCGGTGAGTGAAATTATTATTGATAAGGAATACACCATTAAAGGTATTACCAAAGAAGAGGGGGTTCTAAACGCCATGATGATGCTCCCGGAACTCCGCAACTATGTAGGAATTGAGGAATACGAGCGCATTCAGGTTCGGGTTAATTCAAACGAAAATCTCCCAATTGTCGAAAAAGAACTGATTGAAAAGGGCTATCGGGTAACTGCCCTTTCAAAGACTGTTGAACAGGCTTCAAAGATTTTTCAGGGTATTCAGGTTGTGCTAGCAACCTTCGGTGGAATCGCGCTAGTGGTGTCGGCGATTGGTATGTTTAATACCATGACAGTGACGCTGCTTGAGCGAACTAAAGAAATTGGGATTATGCGTACTATTGGTGCGTCTCCAAATGACGTAAAGTACCTCTTCGTCTCTGAATCGGTGGTGGTAGGTTTCATGGGGGGCCTAACAGGTACCGCCATGGGGGTGGCGTTTGGTTTGGCTATAAACCTTGCGCTTAATATTGTGGCCGGTCAGTTTGGCGGTCAGTCGGTTGCGTTGTTTTCCTTCCCGTTGGACTTCTTGACATTTATTATAGTTTTCTCTGCCGGGGTAGGGTACTTGACGGGAATCTTTCCAGCAAAACGTGCGGCCAAACTTAATCCGCTTGATGCGATTCGGTATGAGTAGTTACGGCGCTAAGAAAGTTTTACTAGTTTTAGTGCACATGTGTATAAGTCTGGGTATAAAAAGTTCGTTACACGGTAAAATATGTGCATAATTGGAATTATTTATTGATATTTATTATGTTGTACAACCAGAACGAGCTTCCTAAGTTTATGCAAACCGCCGGAAAAATAACGATTTTAACAGCGTTTGCTGGGGTTGCAGTATTTCTTTTTGCCTTCGTGTTTGATGCTGGAACTCAGCAGTTAAATCGTGTTTCGGCTGAGACAGCAAGTACCACTCTGACAGTACTTAATACTCCACCTACATTTCAGCAGGCAGCGTATGAAGTAGTAGAGTCTTCAACTTCAACACCAACTAATTCTGGTAGCGTAATACAATGGCGAGCAATCGGTAACGACTCAAATGGTGCACCATACTTCTTGTTGATATGTAGCGGAAACGGAGCTCCAACAGCCAATCCAGCCTCTGGTCCAGGAAACCTTGGTACAGCGCCACCACGGTGCCCAACCGGTACGCAGTGGGGAGTTTCAGCTGCGACAAATAGTAGCCAGCCAGCCACAGTATCAACTACAACTTCTGAAGCTGGTACATTTGCCGGAGGATCGTTCAACGGTGAAAAGCATCGCTGGTTTGCGTGGGTGTGTGACGACGACCCGGTTAATCCTCGATGTAGTACAGCGTTCTCTCAAGGATTTTCAGCAACCAATTCGTCTCCATACCACATCAATAAGCGTCCGGTTCTCACCAGCGCCACCAACAACGGTCCGGTCAATCCAGGGGCCACACTGACATTTTCTTCTGTATCAACTGACCCAGATACGATTGGAGGTGAAGACAACATTTTTATTGTCGTGTGTGATTCAAACAACTACAATACAACGACTAATACCTGTAACTCTGGCTTCCTTGCCTCAACTTCAGTCGGAGTAACAGCAAACGCAAACGCAGCCTACATTCTTGCATCAATTGTTCGAGATAACGTTTACAGTGCCTTTACCTTCCTCGTAGATCAACATGGACACGAGGCTCTAGCTAACCCAATTCAAAATAACTTTACCGTTAATAACGTAGCCCCTACTGTTCTTGGAGGAGATATTACGCTTAACTCAGCTAGTAATCTTATTTTGACGGTCCCTGGAAACCAAACTACTGGATTTACACTCCAATACACCTTACGAGACGCAAACAGCTGTGTGAATACAACCGGAACACCTGGCTCTGAGTTTGCTGGCTACAGAATTGCCATTCACCGCTCGGGAATCTCAAGTAGTACCTGTAACTCAACTGTAGGATCACACAATCCAAATAATTGTTACGCAAGTCAGGTACCGTCTTCAGTCTGGAATCTCAACTGTACTGCCTCAACTACTAGTTGTACCGGAGCACTCGATGACAGTATGGTTTACAACTGTACCTTCCCGCTATGGTTCGTCGCTGATCCGACAGACACCGGTACTCCGTGGGCATCTCAAAACTGGGTGGCATCTGTTGCGGGAGTTGATGATGACGGAGCGATTGGTGTACTAAGAACCGCAAGCATTGGCCAAGAACTCATTAGCTTCGTCGCCCTTGACCTTATAACAGCCTCAATTCCATACGGTGGGCTTGAGCCGGGTACAAACTCGCCAACGCTAAACGCCACAACGACTATCCTTGCAGTTGGTAATACCGCCCTCGACCAAGAGAATCTGGGTGAATCTATGTGTACAACATTCTCGGTAGCTACAGAGTGTCGACCATCAGCGACTTCGACTGTACCTGAGAGTGAACAGAAGTTCGCAACAACATCTGTTTCCTACGGTAATGTCGCAGCACTAAGATTGTCATCTACAACCGTCAGAGAACTCGAATTGAACGTCAACAAGACAACATCTACAACTACACGAAGTCAAGGGATTACCTACTGGGGTATCGCGGTTCCAGCCTCAATTACCTTAGCTGGTAGTTACCGAGGACTCAACACCTTCACAGCAGTGCGTTCTGAAATAGGACAAGGTTGGTAAAAACAATAAAGTTATCCACTAATAAACCACCGTTATCCCACGGTGGTTTATTGCTTTTTAGTGATTTTTTTTTGATAATAAGGAGACGTGAAAGCACGGCGTTTTATGAACAAATTTTCTAAGCTTCTTGCCTGTTTGCCAGTGCTATTTTTCCTCGTAATGGCACCGGTTGCTGAAGCGGGTTTTGGTATTACGCCACCATATGTACGCAATACGAGTCTCATCAGAAACTCAACCTACGAACAGCAGATTCTTCTTGTTCGTGGTGATCCAAATACAGCGCAAAAAGCTGAAGTCACAATTGATGCTCCGGAGATTCAGGATTGGATTCAGATTGTGGAAGGAAGCACTATAGCACTTCCACGAGGCGAGCAAAAAGTCCCAATGACTGTGCGGGTAACTGTTCCAGAGGATGCTGAATTTAAAGACTACACAGGAGCCATTCGTATTCGTACAGTGGCTGATGACGGACAGGTGGCGGAAGGAGCAGTTAGTATTTCGCTTGGAGCTCGGGTTGATATTGAGCTTTCTGTCATAGATAAAGAAATTAAAGATTTTAGAGTCCGTCGAGTGTCAATTGCTGAATTAAATGAGGGACATAAGTTCTGGTGGCTTTTCTTCCCAGGTAAAATTAGATTTGAAACCTTGCTCGAAAACATCGGAAACGTTGATGTAGCACCGTCACGTGTTGAACTTAAGATGTACGAGAGAACCGGAACTGTCTTGCTTGAAGAGACAAGTAATATTGGAAAAGTTCCTAAGGTGAAGCCGTACGCCACTGAGCCGGTGGTTGCAGAAATCCCAACTAGATTGCCGTCAGGAAGCTATGTTGCAAGATACAAGGTGTTCAATGGAGACGAAGTAAAACAAGAAGGAGAGTTAAGTGTAAATATCTTACCGTACGGCACGCTCCAGCTCGCTGGCTTTGGCTTCATGGGACTATCAATTGCTCACAAGATTTCTATCTTGCTGCCAGTATTTGCGCTTCTTATTGCAATTCTTTACCTGATCCATATAAAGCGTTCACGTAAAAAAAATCGCCTGTAGGTTGCGTATGATGTATCGAGCACTACTTTTTGTACTCATTGTAACCAGCATCACTCCACTGATTGTTATCGCACAAACAGCAACGACTACGTTTCGGTTGAGTATCTGTGGTAACGCGCTCGTTGATAGTGATGAACAGTGTGACGTCCCTGGTGAAACAGGTGTCTATAGTCAGACTATAGCTGGCCGACAGTGTACCGCATCTTGTGATTTTGGTCCGTATTGTGGTGACGGTATTTTGCAATCATCACAAGGCGAAGAGTGTGACGATGGTAATAATAACGACGGAGACTTCTGTGCCGCTATTTGTAAGATAGAGCCAGCAAGTTCTGGTGGCGGTGGTTCTTCTGGCGGTGGTGGCGGTGGTGGCGGTGGGCGCGATCGTGAACTGCCAGATACTCAAGTCAATATTTCTGGTCGAGCCTATCCGTCTCGTACGGTTAACTTTATTCTCGACGGAGATACGGTTGGAAGTGCTCAAGCAAACAGTAGCGGAGCCTTTCAATTTACTACCCAGTGGACACCGGGAACTGCCACGTTAGGAATTTGGGCGACAGACTTTGCGGGAACGCGTTCAGTGACATTAAATAATACTTTCGATATTACCCAAGGCGCAGTTACCAATCTCAACGAGATTGTTCTTCCGCCTTCACTAAAGGTGTCCACCGCAAATTTCTCACCGGGTACAGTCCTCACAGTTTCCGGGCAGTCAGTCCCTAACGCAACCATTAACTTGTTCATTGATAAAAACAATACCCCAGTAGCAACCGGTCAGGCTGCGGCAAATGGGCAGTGGTCAATCCAATACAATACCGCTAGACTTGCCAATAAAGAATATACGCTACGGGCTCGGTCTGTTAGTGGGACACCGCCGCTTACAACCCAAAGTAGCTTCAGTGCCCCGGTACAGCTTTTCGCTGGCGTACCGAGTAGATCCTCAACCCCTTCTGACCTAAATAGAGACACACGAATTAACCTGATCGACTTTTCCATCCTTATTTTCTGGTGGCAAACAAATGGTGGAGATTCAAATCCGCCAGCTGATATAAACGCTAACGGAAGAGTTAGTTTAGAAGATTTTTCGATATTGTTGTTCAACTGGACCGGGTAGAGTATTTCAGATATTTAAAGGCGTTTGACTGTAGGTTCCAGGAATCTGCTCTAGGAAAGGAAGCTATACCACGTAAATCAATTATGTGTAGCCAAACGTGTGGTCACAATATTTTTGTTCCTGAATTTTATAACTAAACGTGAAATTTCTTAAAAACAAGATTCATTTTGTTGATAAGTAATCTCTGAAAATTTTCTCTAGAGTACAATAAGTATGTACGAGTGAAGGAGGTAATCATTTAGTATTACTGCGTGCGCATTTTGTGCATGGATACTTCAGCCGAGTGTTACTTCACTCGTATACTTACGGGACATTTTGTGTGAAGGAGTGGAGACCTGATCACAGCGAGTTTCTCGCATCTATGGCACACCACGCCAAGATACCGTAGGATAATACAACGTAGAGTACTATGAACAGAGCGTCCAACACGTTCTCAGTACTCCAAGCTACTGCAGCGATTGCAGGCCTCGCGATTCTTTTATGGTCACTTGGTCTACCATCTCTCCGCTTCGCGGAAGCTGCAAACGTCACTAGTTATAGTGACACACTCTCAGATTCTGCACCAAACGTAAATGCAAATCATACTATTCGTTTCACTACACCAACCGGTGTAGCTAACGGACAGTCAATTGTAATTACGTTTGAGGCGCCATTCAATCCAACGTCAGTAGACTTTACTGATATTGATATGGCAACTTCTTCAGGAGAGTTCACTCTTGCGGCAACGTGTGCGGGCACTCAACGTGCTAGCGCATCATTCTCAGGAGATGTTCTCACTATACAGCTTTGTCCTGGAGACGGTGGTCTGATAGCACCAAACGGCACTACTACCATTGAGATTGGTACCAATGCCACACACCAAACAGTTGGGGATCAACAAATCAACAACCCTGGTTCAGTTTCATCGTATGAAATTGCACTAACGGCTGGAGCTGACTCTGGTACGACAGAAATTGCTATCGTAGACAGTGTTAATGTAACAGCATCTGTTGATACACTCTTTACCTTCACGGTATCGGGTACACCAACTGGTACTGTGGTCAATGGTGAAACATCTAGTGGTTCAACCACACCGACTGCAATTCCATTTGGAAAACTAGAAGCAAACAATGCTAGTACCGCAGCGCAAGACCTCACTGTCGTCACAAACGCCAAAAGTGGTTTTGTTGTAACGGTTACAGCTGATAGTCAGCTCTTATCATCCAATGGAGCAGACATCGATGGATTCATCAATGGTTCATTTACCACGACTCCAACAGCGTGGTCTGCACCAAGTCCTACGGCTGGTCAAGAAAATACCTATGGACACTGGGGTCTCACATCTGATGATGCAAGCCTCACCTCAGGTTTAATTGACAGATTCAATGTAGGAGGTGGTGGGGATCGGTATGTTTCGGCCTCGACAACTCCGGTCGAAGTGTTTAGGCACGACGGTCCGGCAGATGGTACAGGTTCAGGAGAAGGTACGGCAACCATTGGATATAAAGTTGAAATAAGTAGTCTTCAAGAAGCTGCTGAAGATTATCAAGCTACGCTCACATACGTAGCAACTCCAGTATTCTAATCAAATACTGACTCTAAGCTTGGAGTTAACGCAAAAGACCCTATCTCCCACCACGAGAAGGGTTTTTTGTTATTAAAAACAACAAAACTCTTAATATCTTACAAGATATTAAGAGTTCGAATTCAATTTTTTCAGTAGATGCTCTGATAAGGTAAAAAGCAAGTAGTGAGTTTTGTATTTTCTTTTCAAGGCTTCAAAAGTAACAGGTCCCGATCGTTCAATTATTGAGGTTATTTTCTGATTTCGTTCTCGATCAATTTCATTGCTAACTTCGAACGTGGAGGACTCCCCGCTGATCCATCGTCTGACCTTGGTGTAGGTATTAGGGCTCACACCCAAAATGTTGTTTATTTCCATCTGTGTGCTGCCATTAAGAATAAGGTTGGCTATCAGTATCCGCCTACCTACTACCAAACGCTCTCGTTGGGTGAGGAAAGTATCAATAAAAACGTCAGCTTTATTATCTATATTTTTAAGTACTGCAGATACAGCGGCATCAATGGCAGCTTTTTCTACTTTCGACATTTTTTCAATTTTCTTTCGCATATCAAGGTAAGTATATCTTATAAGATATAAAGGATATATAATGGGATTAGATGGGGGAGCGAGAAGTGGCCGGGTAAATGTTCTGTGCATAGAAATGACAATTGTCGAAACATACCAGCTATAATAGAGCTATGAATTTTATGAAAAAAGCAGTATTTGTCTGGGCTTTTTTTTCAGTGTTTGGGTATGTATCGCCTGTGAATGCAGCTTCGCTGTATATCGATCCGCCATTTCCTAATCTGCAAATGGGTGACTCGGTCACACTTTCAGTGCGACTTGATACCAACGAAGCTGAAGAAGAGTGTATCAACGCGGTTGATGGTGTTATTTCATACTCTGAGAACCTTTCGCCAGTTGATGTATCTATTGGAGATTCAATCTTCAGCATGTGGGTTGAACAACCAAAGATAGATAAAGAAAAACGAACTATTACCTTCGCTGGAGGGGTTCCAAATGGCTACTGCGGTAGAATTCCTGGAGACCCGCGCTTGACGAACACTATTGTACAGTTAATTTTTAGGGCCCCTGGTTTTACCATTGGCGCAACCACCGGAACCACTACTGGTAAGGTTGAATTCTTACCTGAGACCACCGCCTATCTCAATGATGGTTTTGGCACAAAAGCTGAATTGTCGATGTTCGGCAGTAGCATCGAACTTGGTGACACGCCAGGAACACAACTGCAAGATCCGTGGCGTGAAGCTGTAGTAACTGACACTCTTGAACCAGCTCCATTTGGAATTACCATTGAAAAAATTCCTCCAGAAACTGGTAAGTATTACGCAATTTTTAACACCACTGACAAACAAACCGGAATTGATCAATACCAAGTTATTGAAGAGCCGATCGCCAACCGCTTTAGCTTCAATTGGGGTAGAGCTGACGCTCCGTGGGTAACAACACGGAGTCCGCATCTTTTGGAAGACCAATCACTTAATAGTGTTATACGAGTTAAAGCGATAGATAAAGCTGGAAATGAATACATCGCCACATATGTTCCAGACGAAGCAATGAGGACACTCCCTGTTGAAAGCATGGTTCTTTATGGTGTTCTTGGCTTCTTGTTGCTCACGTTCTTGGTTGTAATCGGATATATACTTAGGAAGCATATACAGAAACGAAGAGCGGCTGTGAATGAAATAGCACCAGAAGAAGTCGTTTAAAATTGCACACATTATGACATACGCTTTTAAAAAAATTCTTAAAACACACAGTATCATTGCAATAATGATATGTGGTTTTTTCAGCCTAACCGCTACCGCTGATGCAGCCTCTCTCACGCTTTCGCCTGGGTCAGGTAATTATGCTCCAGGAGCAACATTCACGGTACGGCTTAGTGTAAACTCTCAAGGCAAGTCAATTAATGCAGCAGACGGAACTGTAAAATTTGATCCTAGTCAGTTGACTGTCGTGAGTGCGACTCGCTCAAGCTCAATTTTTAATCTCTGGGTAACTGAGCCGACCTTTTCAAACTCAGCAGGAACGGTAACCTTCAGTGGAGGTTTACCGTCAGGCTACACCGGAAGCGGTGGCAATATCATGTCAATCACCTTTAGAGCTAAAGGTTCAGGAACAACGAAAGTTTCAGTCAGTGGTGGTTCGGTGCTTGCAAATGACGGCATGGGAACCAACGTCTTGTCTTCAATGGGTAGTGCCTCGTTTACCATTCAGGCAGCCGCTCCAGCCCCGACACCGACTCCAGCTCCCGCGACACCAAACACACCGGTAGCTGAAGAGGAAGAAGAGGTTGTAGAATACACTCCACCTGCTAATACTCCAGCTGCGCCAAAAGTTACCTCAAGTACCCATGGTGATCCAAATGCGTGGCATCAAAGTAAACAAGCAACCTTGTCCTGGGAAGTTCCGGCAGGAATTACCGGAGTTAGGACGTTACTTGATAATCGTTCATCTAGTATTCCGACAAAGGTGTATGATACGCCAATAAATACTATTACGCTTGATTTAGAGGATGGAGTTTCTTATTTCCATCTACAATTTAGAAACGCCGACGGGTGGGGTAAGGTGACACATTACCGATTAGCAGTTGATAGTGAAAAGCCAACTGGTATCTCAATCTCACAATCGGAAGACACTGACAAAAATGCGCCCGAACAAAAGTTTTTGGTAGCAGTAGCTGATGCTACATCAGAATTGCTTCAGTTCAAGGTGCAGCTAGATGGAAATGGAC
>JAIYEC010000010.1 GCA_027487145.1 bacterium
ATCTCGTTATCTTTTAGATACTGATACGTACCATCGGCTAAGCCAATTGTTCCATACAGTGGATACGCAGAATCGACTACTTGGAGTGACACAGCAGTAGCGGTTGAACTACTTTGAAGTGACGAAGAAAACTCCAACACTTCAGTCGAACGCTCTGGAGTAATACCAAGCGGGGCTAACTGTTCCGCTACGACAATCGGGCTGGTGCTCTCCAGCACCACATCGCCGCCTTGCAAAAAGCGAGCTTGTTCGGCTAACAGCGCTTGGCTAGCACTCGTCAAAAATAACGTACTTGAAAGCACGACAGCGGTAATCAAAAGCGACAGTGTCGGCAAGATAAACCGACGCCATTCCCGCACGACTAATCGCACTCCATAGCGAATACTCAAACTACCGACGCTCATAGAGAGTTCCATCTTTTATTTCAAACACTCGATCCATATGTTCGGCCACTTTGTCATCGTGGGTAATCACAACAAGTGTTGTCTGACGTTCTGACACTGTCCGCAAGAGAAGCTCCAATACTCGCTCGCCGGTTGCTCGGTCGAGACTTCCGGTTGGCTCATCGGCCAAAATTAGTTTTGGATTATTTGATAGTGCGCGGGCTATTGCGACTCGTTGTCGTTCTCCACCCGAGAGCGTAACTGGTAAGGCATCGATTCTTTGTGATAGTCCCACCTCCCCTAAAAGAGCAGTGATACTCTCAGATGATACCGATTTCTTGGCGATTTCAAGTGGAGCCGCAACGTTCTCATATACGGTAAACGGACTAATCAGTTCAAACGACTGAAACACAAACCCGATACTTTCATTACGCAACTTAGCGAGTGCCGTCTCAGACTGAGCCGTCACATCGTGGCCTTCAATAAAAATTTTCCCTTCAGTTGGCGTATCGAGTAACCCAATCAAGGACAGCAAAGTCGACTTCCCTGATCCCGATGGACCAACAATCGCCACTTTCTCGCCCGGCATAATGGCAAAGGAGACATCGTTTAAAATAGTAAGTTCACCATCTTTGGTGGCAAATCGCTTAGAAACACCCTCTAGGCGCAGGATTGTATCTTTCATGTAGTTTGAGTCTAGCATACTCATACTACGCAGAAGCTGGCTTTATTATTCAACAGAAATTTGCTATAAATAGCGAACTCAAATTCCTCGGAATTTGAGTGCGGCCCTATCGTCTAACGGCTAGGACACAGGATTCTCATTCCTGTAATCGGGGTTCGATTCCCCGTAGGGTCACAGCGACAAGAAAAGAATTCCCAGACAGAAATGTCTGGGAATTCTTTTCTTAGTAAGCCAACTGCTTGGCTTACGTATCGCTGTGACAGCCGGAACGTTGTGAGCCTGCGAACAAGTGAGGCGGGGTCGAGAACACTTAGTAGATTTGGAGTCGAAGACGAACAAATATACTTAGTGATTCGTGACCACAGCAGACATATTTTATGAGTGGGTCAATTGTGAAGCCGCAGGCATGTTTCTATCCCCTATACCCTAGGGATAGAAACAGCCGAGCCGGGTGCGAAATGGACTGGGACCCATTTCGCAAGACTCATCTCGTATCTTTGTGAGTGATAACGAAACAAAGGGACAGATGAGTAGACAGAATCTGTAAGATTTGGTAAGTACTTATATTTTTATGAATGTAGTGCAATAAAAAGCTTAGTAACTTGTAACCACAAATAACTTACGTGTTGCTGTGACAGCCGGAGATATGTCGCTCTTTGACAATCGGTTCGGGATTGACAATACTTTATAGATTTGAACGTCGATACGAACAAATACGCCTTTTAACTTATGCTTAGACTTCAAAGAAAATATCTAAATTACTATTTAAATATAGAGTTATAGTGATTCACCATCTGTATTTGTCTTCTTCTGTACTTTATCTAAGGATTTTAATGTACTTGTACATATTGGACATCGCGTAAGCACTATAAGTGAAGCACCAAATGTAAATGGTGCAAGAAGTAGTCTTGAGAATATATCTGGTCTTGTGTAGCCTTTTCCATTACATATAAAACACTTCTTTTCAAGGTCTGATTTTCTTTGCATACTTTTATATAGTATTATTTTTTACTTTAGAGAATAGTTTACAAAAAAATTCTGCAATTACACTAAATATAACATTATGTCTAGACAAGAAGTAAAGGATAAGTTGGTTGAGAAATTAAAGTTAGTTCCTCAGTCAGAAGAAGATGTTGTGTATATCCTTTCAAGAGTCAGAAAAATTCTTGAAAGAAAAAATCACCCAGATAAATATAGTATTCTGAATTTTTACTGCAATCTAAGTTTGCATACAAAAATTACTAAGGCTCCAAAAATTATTGTCGATGAGTTAAAGAAATTTCGTGAAGGTTCTGAGAAGACGATAATGTTTGATGGTTCGTTCGTTGATTTTCATGGCCAGCTTAAAAATTTATTAAATGAAGAAGGGATACAAAATTTTTATCCACTGGAGGAACAGGTACAAAAAGAGTTTAACGGGTTATTAATTGATATTTGGTCACATACACCAATTCGAATAGAGTACGTTGAGGCGTATGATGTAATGATAGAAGGTAAACATGATGAGCTTGGTATCGTCATTAGTATCGGAACCACAAAATAAAGTACGCTCGCGAAGAATCATTGGAAATTTAATTACGAGATTTAAAAGAAACTTACTGAAAAATTGATCAGGTAAGTTCCATCTCGATTTGACTCACAGCGACAAGAAAAGATCTCCTGTTGAACTGTTTGGATAAAAATACAATATTTTTATTTTTCTGTCAAAAAATTTATTTCATGACTTGATATATTGTACTTTTTGTGTTTTATTTATTGTCGGAATTGTAAAAAAATAGGTAGTAAGCATGCTTCATTCTTTCCAGCCTCAAAGAATAATTCTTGCCCAATCGTTCCGGCCGCTCGAAAATAGGTTAATCGGCCCTGTGACAGAGATTTCGTCTGAACTTCTCTCCGAGATGGATAAAAGAATCGGTAAGAGAGTCAGGACGAGGTATTTACTGAATGAGTGGCTTGAACATCTTGAAGAAGACGCCAAGTCGTGGTGCCTTCGAGGGTCACCAAATGAACTGAATAGAGTTATCTTCGATGAACCGATTGATGGAAGACACTATCGATTTGTCACCTTGAAGAAAAGAAAAGCCACTGATGTCCTTAAGTACCAGATATGGGAGATCAAGCCACCGCATGACTAACCTCTTCGAAACGGCCCGCAGTTATACTGTGGGCTGTTCTCTTTTAACGCAAATCTCTTATACTTAGCATATGA
>JAIYEC010000015.1 GCA_027487145.1 bacterium
ATTTACTGCGCTTTTTCTTCTTTGCACCCAATACCAGTCCCATAATGGTAGAGACAAAACCGCCAGTTGCGACGAGTTTGCGTACATGGGCAACATCTTCAGACATGCTCTCGCTCGCTGAATCAATTCGTTCTAAGATTGAACGAAGTGTCTTCATAATCTTATATATCTGAAACAAGATCATAGTGACAACGATACAAAAAACGACCGTTGCAATACTCGCGATTAAGAAGAAGATATTTGCCTGCAGTATTTCACTCATCCCGTTAGAAATAGGAAGTTTCCCTCCGTATTTTGATTATAATCTTATAAGTTATTTCACTGCTTTTTTATCGCAGCTAGATGTTCCGTTATAAACTTTCGTAATTTCTAACGGGACTCATCACTATTAGTCTAACGCGTTTGCGGTATGAGTGCTTAGAAAAGCGTGGACAACCGCTTCAACTGCCGCAGCCGAATTTTGAGCCATGAGCTCATTTCGAAATTCAGCCGCGCCTGGGAAGCCGTTTACATACGCTTTGTAGTGCTTCTTCATCACGGCGAAGTTTTTGTGTGGTAACAGTTCTTCAAAGAGCTTGGTATGTTCCACTAATACTTCTAGCCGTTCTTTGAGCGAAACTATTTCACTTTTAGAATCTTGAACATCAAACGACAGGAGCGTCTCCCGATCGACCCCGTGAGTTGGCAGTGCGGTGAGGTTGTGCGGTAGTCGTTTGCTAGGGTTAAAGAACCACGGATTTCCAAACAACGCTCTCCCTACCATGGCGCCATCAGCGCCGGTTTGTGTCATCTTTTGGTACGCATCACTTCGTGATAGTACGTCTCCGTTTCCAATGATACGTGTCTCAGGCGCAAGTGTGTCCCGCAAAGCTACAACCCGCGCTACCCGCTCCCACTGCGCTGGTACCTTACTCAATTCCTTCCGTGTTCGGGCGTGAATGGTGAGCGCAGCCGGCTGTTCAGATAAAAGCACTGGAATCCAGGTATCAATTTCATCTTTGTTGTAACCGACCCGTGTCTTTACCGAGACAGGAATATCCTTTGCTCCGCGTTTGGCAGCTCGAATAATTTCTCGCGCAACGTCAGGCGTCTTAATCATCGCCGAACCACACCCTTGTTTTTCGATTGATTTATCAGGACAGCCCATGTTGATGTCGATGCCATCAAATCCCAACTCTCGACACAGGTTAGCGGCATATTCCATATGCTCGGGGTTACTGGTGAAGAGCTGTGCTACAATTGGTCGCTCTTCTTCACTATAGATAAGGTCTGCCATCAGCTTTTTCTTCCCTTCAGGAGTTGCCCGCACCAGACCATCGGCCGCCACAAACTCCGTCCACATAACGTCGGGTCTGCCGTACTTAGCAATGATACGCCGAAAGACCGCGTCGGTGACATCAGCCATCGGCGCTACAACAAGAAATGGTTTTGGAAGCTGTTGCCAAAAATTCTTCATGAATGAGTACTGTATCGTATGTGTATTAAAAGAAAAAGGGCCCCGACCAAATCCTACGAGAGGATATTGGTCAGAGCCCGCTAGCACCATCAAGGTTGCGATCCTTGCAACGATGCCATCACCTTGCGCAAGCGCGCCATTGCCGATAGCCTAATGTATGGTCCTGGTCGGTGAATCCAGGATACCCACACAAACATCATGAGCCCAGTCCACTTCACTCGCGTACGATCTTTTACGCCTCGTTCAGCAGACTCCTCAGACGTGATTTACTATCGTTGGGTAAATTAATACTAGCATAAATAAAATATAAAGTCAAGCTTTTTTGAGTATTGAAAAATAAAGCTATTCTGGCGCCTGTTGGTTCTCTTGCTCGGCCAAAGCCTCTCTAATGGTCTCTTCGCTGGCAATGACTGGTTGACCAACATCGCTTGATGGCTCATCAACTGGACTGTCTGAAGGTTGGGTTGGTGGTGTCGGTGATGTCGACGTTGAAGATGCTGTTGATGTAGCGCTTGTAACTGTCGTGACCTCGTTTACAAACACCTTACTCCCAAACCGAAGGTCAACGTATTCAAAATTCCCCGGCTTAATGTGTGCAAATTGTTCAGATCCAAGTACGGTGAGTAGATTACTAACAGTCTCATCAGCTGACTGCTTGAGTGATACTTTAAACTCCCCACCCTCTACGATAGTAAGGAAGGCATCACCAGCCGTATCGATATCAGCTCGTTTTACAAACCACTTAGCTTCAGCAAATTTATTTTTGAGCTCAAGTACGCGAAGATACTCTTCTGTCGAAAATGGAGCTGTCTGTACCTCTGGCTTTTTGCCAATCGCGGTCACTCGAAGGAAGCTCCCTCCAATCAAACCTGGTGCTTTTGAAAAGGCATACCCCTGTTCATCAAGGAAGTAGCAACTATTCATATCTGCCTCATCACACCAGAGTGCTTGTGGTTCGTATTCAGAAAACTGAATATGTAATTCTTTTCCGCCCTTACGAACTACCGTGACATCCTTTACCCGAGGTACCGCTTTAACCGCTGACTCAATTTCTTCGTGCGGATACATAAACGCAAAGGCTCGAGGTACAATCTTGAGATAACTGCCAGAAATCTTCTCTCTCACCACTGCTTCTATCTCAGAGTGTTCAATTGTCTCACCCCCCTCGACTGTCACGGTTGTGATTGTCAGAGCATGTATGCGAGTTCCGTACCACACACTCACAATCAACATACCGAAAAAAGCGGCAATCATAAGACCGACGATTATCTGACGCATGAGCAAGACCGTGCTCGGACTCACGCTCCGGTACGGACGTGGTTTCATTGGAGCAATAATACCACGGAAAAAATAACAAAAATGCCCTCTTGGGCATTTTTGTCGTTTTCAGACGACCACTATCCTATCTGCTCTTTTCCAAAGTATGGACGAAGCACTGGTGGGATCTTGATTGTTCCATCAGCTTGCTGGAAGTTCTCGACAAGCGATACCAGAATACGTGGCGTTGGAATTGCAGTACAGTTAAGTGAGTGAGCGTAGCGAACCTTCCCTGCTTCATCTCGATAGCGAATATTAAAGCGACGGGTTTGGAAATCATGGAAGTATGATGCTGAACTGATTTCGCGGTAGGTCTGCTCTCCTGGAACCCAAAGTTCGATATCGTATTTCTTTACCTGGCCTTGTCCGAGGTCACCACCACAATTTACCACCGTATGATATGGGATGTTGAGTGACTCAATAAACTCCTCCGTATTGCGATTAAGTTCTTCGTGGAGTCGTACGCTCTCTTCATGTGATGCTTCGCTTAGAATCACTTGTTCGAGTTTATAAAATTCATGCACGCGAATGAGTCCTCGAGTGTCCTTGCCGTGACTACCTGCCTCCCTGCGGTAACATGGTGAAAAGCCAAGATACTTAATCGGAAATTGATCCTTCTCAAGAATTTCGTCTGCGTGATAGCCCATCACAGACACTTCAGCTGTACCAATGAGATAGTCCTCGTCTTGCGTGCGGTACACGTCATCTGCCTCATTTGGAAGATGTCCGGTTCCGTAGAGATTTGCTTTGCGCACGACAGTTGGTGGTAGTACTGGGATGAAGCCTTTTTGTTGGAAGAAGTCATTAGCATAGTTCCAAATTGCCCACGAGAGTCGTGCGCCGTCACCAAGCAAGTAATAGCCACGGAAGCCGTGTACCTTTGAGCCCCGCTCAAAATCAACCATGTTGTGCTTAAGCATCAAATCAACGTGATCTTTCGCTTCAAACGGAAACACCGTTTTTTCACCCCACACTTTCACCTCTTCGTTATCAGCGTCGCTATCGCCATCAGGAACAGTCATATCAGGAATGTTTGGTACTTGAAGCATCAGCTTTTGCCACTCCTCCATGACTGGCTTAAGAGACTCTTCGTCAGTTTGAATATCAGCCTTGAGAATCTGCATCTCAGCAATGAGTTTCTGACGCAATAGTGGGTCACTCGTAGTTGGGATAGCGTCTGACGCTTTCTTTTGTTCGGCTCGTTTACCCTCAAGGCGCGACATTATTTCACGGCGAGAATCATCGACCGTTACAAGCCGGTCGATATCAATGGTAATTTTCTTTTTGGTCGCCGCCATCTTTACGATATCGACGTTTTCTCGGATGAATTTAATGTCCAACATATTGTGTAATCTACGTAGCGGTCATTATACACGAATCTACTGATGTTAGAATCTACGTATGTCCTATCCTATTAAAGATGTCCTATCGGTCGAGTTCCCGCCGCTCTTGCGGGAGATCCCTCAACCTCCTGAATCTCTCAATTACCGAGGGGTACTACCTCCTCCCCACCTTCAGCTTCTGTCTGTCGTCGGCTCACGAAAATACACTTCGTATGGAAAACAAGTTGTTGATGATCTCATGGCTGGACTCAAAGGATATCCGGTCGGGATTGTCTCTGGTCTGGCGCTTGGTATCGACTCGCTGGCACATGAAGCAGCGCTAAAAAATAATTTGTATACCCTCGCTATTCCAGGTGGCGGACTAGGTGACGCAGTTATCTACCCAGCTCCTCACAAACCATTGGCTCATCGTATTCTGGCTTCCGGTGGTGGACTACTCTCTGAGTACGCCGAAGATTTTAAAGCGACTGACTGGTCGTTCCCAAAACGTAATCGTCTGGTAGCTGGTATCAGTCGAGCAACCCTTCTGATTGAGGCGGCTGAGAAATCGGGCACTCTCATCACCGCCCGTATGGCAACCGACTACAATCGAGAGCTCTTAGTTGTTCCAGGCAGTATCTTCTCAGCGACATCAGCTGGAACACATCAATTTCTTAAGCTGGGCGCGACACCGGTGACTACCGCTAAAGATATCTTGGACGTACTTGGTATTGAAGAGAAAGTAGCTACCGCATCAGTCCCAATCACAACTGCAAACCTCACAGCTGAAGAGCTGGCTGTCATGGAGCTCCTTCAAGAACCGCGACACCGTGATGAACTTATCCGCCTCCTTCCCATGGATGTTTCTAAAGCGGGACAACTCCTCATGATGATGGAACTTTCTGGATACATTTCCTCTCATGACAACATCTACCGACACACACTCCAGTAATACTAATGTTAACATTAGTAATATGACTAATATTTCAAAGAGCCAGGGTGAGGCTTTTACTTCAGCTCGAGCTCAATTACAAAAGATACTGATTCGACTTACAAAATCTAGCAGTGATGATTTCCTGAATAGCTTACTCACAGAGAGCGAACGTATAATGCTGATCAAACGCTTTGGTGCAATTTTTCTCCTACACCATAAACACTCTCCGTATCAAACCGCAGCACTCCTTGGACTAAGTGAGCCGACAGTACATCGATTAAAGGAGTCGTACCAAGCGGGTGAATTTGATACATTACTAAAACTCATCTCTAAAAAAGAAGAAAATGTATTTCTTAGTGTGCTCACGGATTTTGCTTTATCTCGCGCTAGCTATAAAGCTAGGCAGCGTCTACATAAAAAGATTATCTAATTTTACTAATGTTAACATTAGTAAAAGTAGAGCTATACAGTGGTACCAATTTGACAGAGATGCAAAAGCCTAGTATTTGTTACTGCTAACTAATATATGAATAAAAAGACCCTCGTTATCGTAGAGTCGCCAGCCAAGGCGAAGACTATTGAAAAATACCTCGGAGAAGGCTACACCGTATTGTCCTCAATTGGACATGTCCGGGACCTCCCTAAGAGTAATACTGACGCCGTCGATATCGAAGGCGGCTTTATTCCTCGGTATATTGTCTCTCCAGACAAAACTAAAGTCATTGCTGGCCTTAAAAGCGCAGCCAAAAAAGTCGACGAAGTACTCCTGGCGTCCGACCCTGACCGTGAAGGAGAAGCGATTGCATGGCACGTGGCAGAACTGATTAAAGGTGAGAACGATAACCTAAAGCGAGTCGCTTTTAACGAGATCACCAAAGAAGCAGTATTGGCCGCCATTGAAAAACCCCGCGACCTCGATCTTAATCTTAAAGAAGCGCAAGAGGCGCGTCGTGTGCTTGACCGCTTGGTAGGATACGATCTCTCTGGACTCATCTGGAAGAAAGTCCGTTACGGTCTTTCGGCTGGACGAGTGCAGTCTCCTGCCCTGCGTATCGTCATGGAGCGCGAGCGAGAAATTCGAGCGTTTATTCCAGAAGACTACTTTGTACTCACGGCAGATTTAAAGAAAGATAAAACGACCATTCCCTTTGGCTGTACGATTGAACCAAAAGAAGAGGCAGAAGCAGCGCGCATCAAAAAAGTTGGTGAAGCTCACGCGTGGGAAGTGGTTAGCATCAAAGAGACTGAGGCTAGCCGAGTACCTCGTCCGCCATTTACTACCTCGACCCTCCAGCAGGTGGCTTCAACCCGTCTTGGATTTTCACCATCTCGTACGATGGGCGCAGCTCAGAAACTGTATGAAGCTGGTCATATTACGTACATGAGAACTGACAGCACCAACATCAGTGCTCAAGCTCAGAAGCAAATTATTGCACTCGTCGCAAAGGATTTTGGGAAAGACTACGTCGCTCCTCGAACCTACAAGACCAAGAGTAAATCAGCCCAAGAAGCGCACGAAGCGATTCGACCTTCAAATTTTGGCAAGCACACGGCTGGCGCTACCTCTGATCAACAAGCTCTCTATGAACTTATTTGGCAGCGAGCGGTTGCTTCTCAGATGGCAGATGCCAAGATTAAGCGAACCAAAATTCTCGCTAATGTAACCGGAAGCAAAGAAACCATTCCAGACTTTGCGGTGAATGGATCACGTGTCATGTTTGACGGTTGGTTGGCAGCTGATCCACGGTCTCGAGGTGACGATGTAGAAGTGCCAAAGATCTCTCATGGTGATGCTCTTTCATGTACATCAGTCACCGTTGAGGCAAAACAAACCCAACCTCCAGGCCGTTACTCAGAAGCAGGGCTCATTAAAGAACTTGAAAAGCGTGGGATTGGTCGACCGTCTACGTACGCGAGCATCATGAAGACCATTACTGACCGCGGTTACGTAGTCAAAGAGGGTCGTACTCTAATGCCAACCGATACCGGAGATGTAGTCTCCACCTTCCTTGAAACTCACTTTGCAGAATATATTAGTGATGACTTTACGTCTGAGATGGAAGATGAACTTGATGATATCGCTACCGGTGACAGAACCTACCGAAAAACCCTTGAAGATTTTTACTTCCCCTTCCATAAAGCAGTTGAAGCCAAAGAAGACATTGAAAAACTTACCACTTTGGGTAAAGGTCCAAAGGAATTCCCCTGCCCTGACTGTGGTGCAGAGATGGTGAAGAAACTTGGTCGTAACGGCACATTCCTCTCTTGTGAGCGTTTCCCTGATTGTAATGGTGCTCGACTCATTGATGGTTCACTGGTAAAAAACGAGGATCCAATTGGGGCGCACCCAGAAACTGGCGAAGACATCTACGTACTCAATGGTCGATTTGGACCATACGTACAACTTGGCGCTACCCCAGAAAAAGTAAAAGGTAAAAAAGCGGTAACGCCTCGCCGGACCGGTCTCCCTGAAGGTGTGAAGCCAGAGGATGTTACTATCGACCTCGCTGTAAGACTCTTGTCTCTTCCTCGCGAGCTTGGTGTCCACCCAACAACCGGTGAACCGGTACTTGCCAATACCGGTAAGTTTGGCCCATATATTGCGCACGCAGGAGACTTTCGGTCTCTTAAAGGTGCTGATACCCCGTACGACGTCACCTACGAGCGGGCGATGGAAATCCTCGCCGAGCCAAAATCAATGCGTAAGGGCGAGAAGCTTTGCAAAGAACTTGGTGTTAACCCCAAGACCAAAAAGCTGGTAAACGTCTTTGAATCAAAATCTGGGCGCTACCTCAAAAAAGGGTTTAAACGTATTAGTATTCCTGACAACGTCAAAACCGAAG
>JAIYEC010000026.1 GCA_027487145.1 bacterium
ATTGCTTTAAGTTTGAAAGGAACGTGGTATCGATCCCACCTGGTACGATGAGTGATCCGCCGACTGACATGACAATTGTTTCAGACATAGTAACGTTCATTTTACGTTATAAATACTGACAAACAAAATGGTATATTATTAATGTATGTCACCAGAATTAATCATAGCCATCAAAGAACGAGTAGTAGCTGGCCAGCCTAAGGAAGAAATTGAAAAGGCTGTGTTAGCGATGGGCCACTCAACAGAAGTGTTTGCGGCTGCGTACACTCTCGCTGAGCACGATCTTACTAATCCCTCAAAAGCTGAGTTACCGAGAGCACGTACACTCTTTAAGAACGCGTGGGAATTTGCTCAGACACGGTTTGATTTAATCGCGCTTCTATTTATTCCGCTAGCTTTAGAGTCTCTCAGCACGTTTTGGTTTGAGCGATTGCCTGAGACTGAGCGATTTGTGAATGTTCCGTTTTTAGGGTTGTCTATACTGACAGGTATTGCGTATATCGTGACCCTCACGTTGGCACTGCGCGCAGTAACGGCAAACACTGAAGAAGAAAAAACACTCCCTCACGCTGCGCGGTGGATGACGCGTCATGTGTTGCCGCTTTTATGGGTGCTCGTGCTCTCAGGACTCCTTATTTTTGGTGGACTGCTATTCTTTATAATCCCTGGTCTTATTGTCGCTATCTCGGTTACCTTTGCTCAATACATATACGTATCTGAGGATAAGCGAGGAATGGCCGCACTGCTTGCTAGTCGGGCTCTTGTGGCCGGGCGATGGTTTAAGGTTTTTCGAAAGATTTTTGGCTTTGTGATTCTTACCTTTATCCCACTGTTTCTTATTGGGATACTGTACGGTATCGTCTCAGAAATTGTCGGGGAAACGATCCCTGTCACAATTGGAGGTGAATTGATTATTCAGGCGGTTTCTGCGGTGATGTCAGTTATGAGTATTCACGCAATGTACCACCTCTATCTTGCTTTAAGAGAAAGCAGGGAAGATGGTGCGCCAAGCGCTTCAGCTCGTATGCGATACTTGGCATTGATCGGCATTAGCGTTGCGTCTATAGTAGCGATAGTTGTACTTGCTACATTGTTTAGAGAAAAACTAGATTGGTTTGAAGAGATGGCCACACCGATTGAAACCATCGAGCGCACTGGTGCACCAACCTTTTTCTCTCAGTTTGATGAGACAGCAGTACAGTTTGCAGGCGAACGAAATGGATCCTACGTAGGAGTATGTGAACCACTGCGAGCGTTGGCTGAAGGGGAAGGGGAAGTGGTGTGTAACGATAGCGAGACAGCCTGGGCGCTCCAGACGACCGACTCATTTGGAACCAGTTTCTGTGCTGACTCAACAAGTCCCGCCAAGGCTATTCCAGCTCCGATTGAGAATCGAACCAGCTGTATTTCGGTTGGAGAGTAAGTCTTTGTATTTATTGATAAAAAAGCCCTTCTAAAAGGGTTTTTTGGTGCTAGATGGTAGAAAGTTAGTGCAGGGCTTGCTTTTTCTATAAAAGTATGATATAAAGATAAATGAAACCCGTTCCTACTGTTCGTCCTTTGACAGGATATCTATAGAAGAAACGGAATTTCTCTCAACCGGGTATCTTTTGCCCATATTTTGAAGGAGAGCGCCATGCGCAATTTGACTGCAATGCTGCTGACAGCGCCGCTGGCGCTGATCAGCAATTCGGCTTTTGCCCAACAGGCAGAACCGGAAATCGAAATCCTCCGGCTCGAAGCGCCGGAAGGTGATGTCGATGCTGGCAAAGCTCGGCCCTGGGTCAATATCGGTGCGGATCCGTTCCGTGGCGATGTCGCCAAGGGCGCTGAAGTTTTGTCGGCCAAGACGGCCTACAACCCTTCGGACATCCTCGAAGGTGCGCGTATGCGTTCTCTTGGGCTGTGCCACCGGTACACCCTGAAGAACGGTGACCAGATGCGGACCACCTTCGACGTGAACCGGAGCATGCTGGCGCAAGTCAGCTTCGCATCCGGCGAGCCTCGCGGCTCGGATGTCTGCATCGTGCAGCGGCTCTCTGGTGCCGAAGTGGCTCGTGCCGTCGTCTTTCCGGATGGTTGTACGAACGTTTCGGCCGCGTCGGCGATCGTCAAGATCATCCGTCGCGATGTGGCGAAGCAGGAAGAAACCCCGCCGCAGGTCACCAAAGTGCCTTCGGTGCCGGTCATCACCACCGTGGTCGGACCGCGTGCTCCGGAAGCAGGGTTTCAGATGAACCCCCTCTTCCTCGGGATCCCGCTGCCGAACTATGCGGGTGGAAACACCAACATCACCACGCGGAGCAGTGCTGCTGTCGCCGCTTCGGCGAAAACCGAAGGAGCTTGTCAGCGCTCCTGCCCGACAAACCCCAATCATCGGCCTTGAGGCCAGGAGGAAATATCGTGAAGAAACTCATCCTTGGCCTCATGATGGCCGCTCTTGCATTCATGGGCTTCTCGCCTGTGGTTGCGGAAGAAAACCCCGTCTCGACAACCTCGTCGATGACGGAAATGTTCACCAAGAACCTCGGAATGACCGAGGTTCTGCCGAACTTCTATCTGTCTGCTCAGCAGATGGAGGAACTCAGAACGTCGCAGTGCACTGCAGGGCCGAACGGCCTCTTCAGCGAACTGCGCGCAAAGATGGCCAAGAAGGAGTGGCAATGGTGCAGCCCCAAGGTCAACGCCGAGCTCGACAGCTTTTTCAAGTCGGGCGCGATCGGCTACACCCTCATGGCTGGACCCAGCGGGGTGCGTCTCACTGTCTACGACCAAGCCGTGAACCTGAACCGGAATGTGCGGTGTCACACCGACATTCCGTACGCTGGGATGTTCCAGCTTCAGTTCACGTGCTTCGACTCGCAGAGCGGTGCACAGATCCGAAGCCAGATCGTCGGACAGATTCTCGGCAATGCCATCCCGACGTGGGGTGCCACGGTGTTGAGCAATCTGACCGCTGCGCAGGCTGGTGACACCAATATCATCACTGGCTCCGAGGCTGGTGCGGTGGCGGATGCGGCCAGCAATGGTGGCAGTGGTTCGGCTCCGGACATCCACATCACGAACAGTCCGCTGTTCAATCCTGCGTTCAACGTGAATGCAGGAGTAAATGCGGAAGTCAATGGCGCCGCCGGTACCTGCGGGACCCCGGCCTGTCACTGACACAAGCGCATTCGCCACCAACCTCACAAGGGTTGGTGGCGGGTGAGCCTCTTCTATAGATACCCTCTCGTTCTCTTTTGCCACCCCAGGTCATCTTCGGTGGCTTTTTTGATACTTGCATTTTATAAAAAAGTGTGATATAAATATTACGTGCGGACAGAGGGTCCTAAAAGCTCTTTGTTCATTGAAATTTCAACTCAATACAAATAGGAGGCGAAAGCCATGAACATTCGTATCGCTTCGATGGCGGGGGCCCTGGCTCTTGCTGTTTCCACTCCTGCCAACGCCACTACCTGCTACGACCAGACGGTCGCAGCGATGCATGCGCTCTGGGCAAAGGGGGCGAGCCCCATGTCTCCTGATCTTGTCAAGGATGGGATCAACAAGGCTGGTACCGATCATATCGTCGCCAGCGTGTCTTCCAAGGTCGAACAGGCCTGCCGGCCGTTTGTCGCTGATAACGCCAAGGCCTACGCTGGCCTCAGTCAGCCGGCCGAACCGGCTCCGGCGCCGCAGGCGGCTGCTAAGCCGGCGGCGGTGACGTCCGATCGCGGCCCTGGCGCCGAGATCGATCGGCAGATCGCTGAGCTCCAACAGCTTGCTGCGACCGGTGGTGTCACCAAGGCGGAGATCAAGGCTATCGAAGCCAAGATCGCCGAACTGAGCGAAACTGCTCGTCGTGATCGCGATGCTGCGGCCGCAGAGCTCCTCCGGCTCCGTCGAGCTGATAACAGGGACGACAGAAACACTGCTGCCCTTGCAGAAGCAACCAAGAAGCTCCAGGCGGCCAACGCGTCGTTCGAAGCTTCGACGAAGCTTCAGGAGGGGCTTTCGAAGCGTCTCGATGACGTCGAGAAGCTTGCCAATGATAATCGGGATCGTCTCAACACGATCCTGACGGAGGACGGTGAGAAGGGCAGGCTCGTCGAGCTCGAGCGAAAGCTGTCGAGTCAGTCGGGTTCAGCCTGGTCCTACTGGGATTGGGCTGTGGCACTGCTCGCACTGCTCTCTGCCTCCGGTGTCGGGTTCCTCTGGTGGAGCAAGGCTTCGAAGAAGAATGTCGCCGAAGCGATCGACGGCGTCCACGGACGCATCGATCGTGTCACCGACGATGTCCAGCTCGACCCCAACAGCGAGGAATTGCTGAAGACGGTCAAGCTGGGTGGTGAAGCGGCTGTCGTCGTCTTGGTCAGCGGTGTGCCCACCTATCACGGGCTCACCTTCGTCAAGATCGACGACGATCACTTCGCGACCGCTATGCCTGTCGGCACCACGCCGGCTGGGCAGGACATCGGCAATCCGCTGTCGTTCATCCGTCGTGCGCACACGCGCCGGCAGAATGATCTCGAGCCGTTCCGGTTGAACTGGGACGTCGTCGACGGCGAATAAGGGGTGGGGCGGCGAGCGCAAGCGAGTCGCCCCCTCCAACCATTTTGTTTGAGTTGAAATGAACCATAGTGTTACTCGACTACCATTGTATGATTACGTGGTGCTCAAGACACACTATGCATTCTGATGACTTATTGATTCCTGGTTTGATTGGAGCTTATGCTTGGCCGTATGGACCGAGTGTTTGACTACCCGTTGAATACAGTCGTTGATGAGGGAAAGAATGATAGTTCGTCCGTTCTTATAACGGTGCACGCAATCCGGCCTGCACCAGCAAGGGTTTCCGTTAGGAAGCCTTTTTTAATTGAGAAAACGAGCACGGAGTGCGACTATTTCGAAATGACCTAATTTTTAAGAAGCGAAGCGACTATAAAAATAGAAATACCTTGTGTGAACGCAGGCGCTTAGCATATTTTCGACCCTCCCTAGAGATAAATGAAGAAACGAGCGTAGCGACTATTCTGAATTTACTTCCGAATCTGTCCTTCCTGAGACAGATTCCTGGATGAAAATAGGCTGTAGCGAGCTGCGTCCAACGAAGCCTAGGATTATCATGTGCACAAAGATCCCAGATATCAAGCCAAAGCACTTGCATATTTTTTTGATATCTGTATAATGCTCCCACTGTTCATCGGAGGTAAGAAAACGAGCGCAAGCTCCTTTAATGCGGGTAAGTTCCGACTTACATTCGAACGAGAACGGAGTTGTTTCTTTGATAATAAAATACAACATTTCTATGATCCCAATCATAGGAATGGTACGTATATTGTTTTTTGTAATTTTTTAAAATTACTTGAAACGGTATGCATCACAGCACAATTTAAAGGCAAGAGAAATTCATATATTCTTTTGTCTTATCCTTTAGGTAAAAAATAGTTTGTTAGCCCGCCAAAATTTTGTCTTTGACAAAACTTAGGCGGGTAAAGAGCGCGACGCAGTTAGTACAGCGACGCATATACTCGCAAACGCAGATCTAAAAAGCTTTATGCTTTTAGAACCTGTCTTCAATTAGAGTTTGATCCTAGCTCAGGATGAATGCTGGCGGCGTGGATGAGGCATGCAAGTCGAATGAATTTAGATTCATGGCAGACGAGGTAGGAACACGTAGGTACGTACCCAAGAGTCAGGGATAATCCGTCGAAAGGCGGCACAATACTTGATGGTCCCTTCGGGGTAAAGATTTATCGCTCTTGGAACGGCCTGCGGGCTATCAGCTTGTTGGTAAGGTAACGGCTTACCAAGGCTACGACGGCTAGGGGAGGTGAGAGCCTGACCCCCACCGATGGAACTGCGACACGGTCCATACTCCTACGGGAGGCTGCAGTCGAGAATCTTCCGCAATGGACGAAAGTCTGACGGAGCGACGCCGCGTGGTGGATGAAGCACTTTGGTGCGTAAACACCTTTTATGAGGGAGGAAGTTTATTGACGTTACCTCATGAATAAGGGGCTCCCAACTCTGTGCCAGCAGGAGCGGTAATACAGAGGCCCCAAGCATTATCCGGATTCACTGGGCGTAAAGGGTGCGTAGGCGGTGTTATTAGTCGGGTGTTAAATCCTGGGGCTCAACCTCAGAATCGCATTCGAAACGGTAACACTAGAAGAAGTCAGAGGTAAGCAGAACTCTCGGTGTAGGGGTGAAATCCGTTGATATCGAGGGGAATACCAAATGCGAAGGCAGCTTACTGGGACTTTCTTGACGCTGAGGCACGAAAGCGTGGGTAGCGAATCGGATTAGATACCCGAGTAGTCCACGCCCTAAACGCTGTCTGTTGGCTATAGGGAGAATCGACCCTCTCTGTGGCGAAGTTAACACGTTAAACAGACCGCCTGGGTAGTACGAGCGCAAGCTTAAAACTCAAAGGAATAGACGGGGGCTCGCACAAGCGGTGGATCATGAGGCTTAATTCGTCGATAAGCGAAAAACCTTACCGAGGCTAGAAACCATACTGCATCCTCTTTGAAAGGAGAGGAGCCTTCGAGGGTGTATGGCAGGTGATGCATGGCCGTCGTCAGTTCGTGGCTTGAGCTGTTCCCTTAAGTGGGGAAACGAACGCAACCCTCGTTGCCTGTTACAAGTGTCAGGCGAGACTGCTCCCTCACGGGAGAGGAAGGTGAGGATGACGCCAGGTCAGCATGTCCCTTGATGCCTCGGGCTGCACTCGTGATACAATGGGACGTACAAAGGGACGCAATACCGTAAGGTGGAGCAAATACTGATAAAACGTTCCTCAGTTCGGATTGTGGGCTGCAACTCGCCCACATGAAGCCGGAATCGCTAGTAATCGTGAATCAGCACGTCACGGTGAATACGTTCCCGAGCCTTGTACTCACCGCCCGTCAAGTCAGGGGAGTCGGGAGTGCCCGAAGTGCCAGTTTATCTGGTCCTACGGTAAACTCGATAACAAGGACTAAGTCGTAACAAGGCACGGCTAGCGGAAGCTGGTCGTGGATTAATTCCAATTGGACACGTCGTTGCTTTCCTGGTAACAGGAAGCGAATAACGGCTAATTGGTCGGTGTTATGTACCTCAATTGAGTACATAACGAGAGATGATACCCAAATCTCTGAAATGGTATCAGACACTAGGGAAAGACCAGCCGCAAAGGATAAGACAAAAGAGTTTGTGAATGTACAAAAGACCCCAATACGCAAGTATTGGGATTTTTTGTAGCACAGTGCCACCGCACTGTGTGGGCATTCACACCCCAAGAGTACTTGCTTTGTATGTCGCGCTGCTCCTTACAAAGCTGGCGCATACGGCGGAGCGTTGTGAGGAGTGCTTCTTCTAGCACGACGAACAGCGAGCCGTGGCCCGCGGCACCTGCTGGTTTATGAGCGTAGCGAAATAAACCAGCTTGGTGACCGTCAGGACGTGAATCACACGCTCTTATGTACTGTGATTTTAAATACTCCTAAAAACAGCCGATAGTTTTCAAAAAAAACTATCGGCTGTTTTGCAATGACATTTTGGACGTTCACTATCAGATATCTCTTTTTTAAAGTAGCTCTTTCTTATTGTCTCGGGATCTCTGTTTCTGTTGGACCGCCATCTAGAAAATCATCGGTTATTCGTGAAGGTGGCGGTGGAGTGTCTTGAGGAGGTAGAGTTTCAGCTGGTGGTGTGAAGTTGCCAGATCCAGTACCTGGTCTTTGGTTAGCAGGAGAAGGATTTCCGCTGTTCTTAGCAGCGCAAGGTCCACCAAATTCAGTATCAAAATCACGTTGCGTTGAAGTACAGTCAGATCCAGGTGTAGCATTTGAGTTAGTCCTTGGTGGAGTGGTAAATTCAACATCGTTCATTTGTACATAATCTGGAGTCGGGGCGGACCGGCCTTGCAACCCGATGCTTCCTGCTAGCAGGTTTACTACTCCCCAAAATATAATTAATGTAACAAATGCCAGTACGCTGTAAATGGCAAGATTTTTAGCATTTTCATGACCGTCATCTTCAGCTCCTTGAATGACAAAGAAACGAATAACATTAATCAAGAAAAACAGGAACGCTACCCCGATGGCGAAAGGGATTAAGATCTTATTAGTGAAGGTAAGGAACTTGCCAATTAAACCTTGGGCACTTAGGGTCTGAGCTAAAGCAATGCTCGGCAAGATAGGGAACAGCGACAAAAAGTAGAGAATCTTTTTCATGTAAATTAAGTATAACGTACCACCCACTATACAGATAAAGTCTGTATACATTGACTTTTAGCATAAATATGCTATCATTTTAAACGATGCCAGAAAGTCTGGTATAAGATTATTTTTCAAGAGGGGATTCTGATGAAAAATTTGTTCTGGAGACAGTCGACCAAAGACGACCGTCGTTGGTTCGGTACGTTCCGTGCCGAAACCGACGGGTACAAAACCCGCTACGAATTCGTCCCGAGCATCCGCGGAGTGGCGGCAGGAATCATCGGGGCCACAATTGCTGTCGCGGTGGTATACGGTGTTTTGAATGTCGTATCAGCAGCCTATATCGTTATCGACACTTTCGTCGGAGATGTAATGTAGGGGTAGCCGACCCGTGCGGCAACTTCAGAGGCTGGGGAGTGTAACGCTCCCTGGCCTTTTCTTTTTGTATTCAATTCTCTGTCCGCGCTCTAGGATTCGAACCTAGGACCTTTCGAGTATCAGTCGAATGCTCTAGCCAACTGAGCTAAGCGCGGACAAAGAATTTAATATAATCTGTACAAGTGGCAAGAACTATAACAGATTATTATAAAAAATGAAACCCAGCCCTAGGCTTTGCCTAGGGCTGGGGTTTTTAGAGTAAGGGGTGGCAAGGAGACAGGTTTGACTTTTTATATAAATACGGTATTATATTTTTCATACGCACATTTTGTTTTTTGATGTTGAAGGGGAATTCACATGCTCTCATTTTCTTTGGCTGCAGTCCTTGCGACCACAGCCCCGTCCGTGGTTGCTTCTGAAGAGTCCGTACCCACTGCTGAAGAGTCATTTCGACTCGAAGATCTCCCATCGACCGAAGGCCCGCTGGCGACCAAAAAAACGATCGATATCGAGCTTGAAGCTGCCCTCTGGTCGGGTTTCACCGACTCAGACCTGTTTGAGCAGGTGGAGGGGCCGACCCAGGACCTGTTCCTGACTGTCAATCTTACCGACAGGCTCAGCCTGGTTGTCTGGAACATCCAGTCAATCAAACTTGATCCACAAGTTGGTGATGAACTCTATATGGCTATGTCCTACGAGCTACCGCTCGGTAAGGACGTCACCTTCCGGCTCGAGGCCGGTCGGTCCCGGACAAAGGGGTTCAATGATATGTGGATCCTGACTGGCGAGGTACGGTATCGGGCGATTGATTTTACCATCACTGAGTTTGTGGTGGACAATGGCCCGAGACTTGATCCTGAGGACGGTGAGAATGCTACTCGCTTTCAGTTCGGGTACACGTTGCCTGGAATTCACGGTGTCCAGAGTCGAGTCATGCTGACGCATGAAAAAGGCTTTGGTTTGCCCACCATCACCACGGTTGGCGTGGAGGCAGAGCTTCCACTCTCCAACCGCTGGTCGCTGCGAGGGGAGGTGATTGTACCGCTCTTTAAGGAGCCGTTAGATAACCGAAACCCCGCTTTCATGGCGGGTGTCTCATACCGGTTCTGACGACAGGCCGGAGGAGGAGGGGTAACACCTTCCTCCTCGCGGTCTTTTTTGTTCTCTATATACTGTTGACGATTATACACTTTGCCACCATGATAAAAGGTGGGGTACATGAAGAGGAGGGAACGATGTTCTGTTTAACAATTCTAGCGTCGCTCTGTGTAGCAACAATACCCATCGGTGAAGTTCCGCCCGTGAGGAAAGCGTTTGATCTTCGCTCGCTGCCAGGCTCTTATGAGTCAGCGAAGCCGCTGCCGCGTTCAGAAGAAAATGTCTCACCGAAAGAAGCGACGTCTCCCTGGTCGCTTGATAGCACCAGTAACCATCACCAGTTGACCTTTGAACCGAAACAGAAGCGATTCGCACCGGGCGTCACGGCTGTGCCGGCCCAGGTAACGTTCCGCTACAGCTTCGATAGGGGAAGGCTGTATAGCAACTGAAGAAGGGGCGAGCGAGAGGTTTGGGTGTATCCCGGCTTCTCGCTCTTTTGTATTGTGACTATCTATCAGGTACACTCTACCTATGATAGTAGACCCAAAGCGCGCGTCTTGGCTAGAACTCTTTTATGATGTGGCATTTGTGGCTCTAGTGGCACAGCTAACGTATCTTGCGTATGAGCACCATCATACCTTACAAGAACTCTATACAATATTTATTGTTGGGTACACCATCTTTATTGCCTGGTGGGCGACTACCGCCAATCGTAACTTGCAACCGACCGAAACGGCTGGAGATAAATTTTTCATCCAACTGCAGATGGTGGCAGCCTTTTTGATGAGTCTCACTATGAACCCGGTATTTACCGGAGAGTATCTCTGGTTTTTTCTGACTTTCGGATTACTACGCTTCTTGCAGGCCTTTATGTTAGTACGTATGTATCTACAACATAAAGAAACCCGCCCGGCTACCTATAACATTCTGGAGGGGTTGCTCATTGGAGCAGGGCTATGGATACTAGCAGCGTTTGCACCAGCTCCGTATGTGTTTGTGCTCGCTGGCATGGCCCTGGCAGTTGACGTTCTCACTCCCCTTACAAGAGGAAGAGGGAATACCAAGCGGTATCTTAATGTCTACCACCTTCAAGAACGACTGGGACTTTTTATGATGCTGGTGATTGGTGAAAGTATGATTGTGGTGGCATTATCTAATACTGCCTCTGGGTTTGCTCCCGTTGAGACAGCGATTATTTTTTCTGGACTCTTTATGATGATTGCCTTATGGTGGTTATACTTTGAGCATGGTGATGACCATAGCGGTGTTCGTCCTACTAATCTTTTCTTGTTTTTACATTCTCACGGATTTATGTTCGGTAGTATCATTCTACTTTCAGTGGGGTACAAGTTAGCAATTTCTTATCCGCAATCAATTGAGGCGTTCTCATTTGTAGCTGCTGGTTCATTTGGAATTGCGTGCACATTGTGTGTTATGCGATTGATGGTTCATAAACCTCAACGACGTGCCATGAGTATTGTTGGTGGATTTTTTATCCTTGGTGGAGGAGTCTTGTATTTAGGACTTGAGGAACTGAGAACAGTTGAAGCCACACTAGCCCTTACCTCACTGTTTGGGATAGTGGCAGTGTGTGATCGTTTACGGTTGTTTAGTGCTCGGTTATAGAGATGATTTCTATGGCTCAAAATCAGTCACCTGTTCAATAGGGGCATTAGCTGCTTGTTCTAAAAATGTTGCGTCGGCATCAAATTCGGCAGCTACGGAATTTAAGTTTTTTGTCATTCCGTATACAAAGATGGCAAACATACCAATGAGTCCCCATGCAACATAGGGAAATATTTTAAATGATTCTAGTTTTCGGTCAGTAGGCCGTTGCATGTCTCTAAAAGTATACACTATAGATTTTTCTAGAGAATCGCTTATGATGGTGCAATGAAATACGGAGACTATTTTAAAGGGAAGAGGGTGACGGTGATGCGGATTGGTCTTATCGGGCGAGGTATTGGAGATGCTGCATATATGGCGGAGGCAGGAGCTTTTATTACTGTTGTTGATGCTGCTTCGCAAGAGGTGATGCAACCTGCGATTGATGCCCTTTCACATTTTTCAAATATCACATTCAAATTTGGCCCATATGATTTTGCCGATTTTAAAGAGGCAGATTTTGTACTGGTGGGGGCAGGTGCACCACTTGATGAACCAGTGTTGGTAGCTTGTAAGGAAGCCGGGATACAACTCAAGCAAAGCGCGGCACTCTTTGCTGAACTTTCTGGCGTCCCTATCATTGGGATAACCGGAACTCGCGGAAAGTCTACTGTGACGCATATGATTTATCATACGCTCTCAACCACGTTTGAGGGTTCGGTATTACTCGGAGGCAATGTTCGTGGGTTATCAAACCTGCAACTCTTAAAACAAGTAGAAGAAGATTCGGTCGCAGTGATGGAACTTGATTCGTGGCAACTGCAAGGGTTTGGGTGGGCCAAGCGATCGCCACAGGTGGCGGTCTTTACTACCTTCATGGAGGATCATCTCAATTACTACATGGCGGGCGGAAGAAATAAAGACGAAGCAATGCAGATATATTTTGAAGATAAAGCAAATATCTTCCGGTATCAAGAAGACCACGATACTCTCGTGACAACACCTGAAGTATTTGAATGGGCCAAGAAGTTACCGAGCGGAACCTTGGGGCAAGAGGTTGTTTTGGTAGACAGTTCAATTATTCCCGAAGATGCCATCTTGGCTATGCCAGGAGAACACAATCGCCTGAATGCTGCGCTCGCCTACAAAGCCTTAGAAGCACTTGGTCTTACCGAAGAAGAGATTTTTGCAGGTCTCGCTTCGTTTCCCGGAGTCGAAGGACGCCTCCAATATCTCGGTGAAATTAATGATGTAAAGATCTACAACGACAATAACGCCACCACTCCGCAAGCCGTCATTATGGGAATGAAAGCGGTGGGAAGTAGTGATGATAAAAATGTGATTTGGCTTGGTGGGGGAGCCAAGAAAGACGTCTCGTTAGACGAGCTTCGCCAGACTATTCCTCAGTACTGCAAAAAAGTCGTCCTCCTTTCGGGCACTGGAACAGATGAGCTCCTCAAACACGAAACCGAACATAGTACGATTAATCGTACTATAGAAGGAGCGCCGGTCTTGGTGGTAGATAGCCTTGCCGAGGCCGTTAAGGCGGCGCTCGCAGATGGTCAGCCGGGGGATGTTCTTCTCTTTAGTCCAGGCTTTGCCTCGTTTGGGTTATTTAAAAACGAATACGAGCGCAATGATCAGTTTCTCACTATTATTAATAGTCTCACTGCTAAAGTATAAAAATGGCTCGGCCGCGTTTGCGGCCGAGCCTCTTTGTCAGTTCACCAACACCACAATGGTGTTTCGATGCTGGTCCCCACAACGATAGCTTGAGAGTCCCGGATCCTCCTTCGTGCACCGACTATCGAGTTCAATGTTCACCTCAGGAATACCTTCATGCCGAAGTTCATGCTTGATTCGACGGACAAGATCAAGTTCTCCCAGTGATCGATCTTCACCAAAGTCGATAGCGTTGTAGAAGTCTGCCACCAAAGTGGGGTCTTCATCATGGATGTAACATCGACCACAGATACCTGGGGTGATGTACGCCGACAGATGAACTCTATCAACCTCTCTAAAGTGACTAAGGATCGTCGTAACCATGTTGCCACACTGCTTGCCTGGTTTGCACGGCTTCATGCCGTACTTTCCACAGTGTCCCATGACCACCTTGCCGGTTGTGTCATCCTGGACCACCAAGAAAGGACAGTCCGCTGTTTGAAACATAAAGGTGGCTGGTTCAACATCTTTATAGACAGCACCGTCAGCAAAGATGGTGCTTTGCGGGACCATGGTTCGGAGGGTTCCAAAACCCGGGCTCTCACTGGTTGAAGCGAGCACAGTTAACATGGCATTTTGTCGCCACTCGCCGGTAATCCCGGCGATATCGTCAACAGCTTTGGGCCAATCGTTAATGTCACGCTTTGGCTGCTTTCCAGCAAAAAAGATTTGCAGAGGGAAGTTGGTTCTGCTTTTAAAGATCGGTTTCAAGGTATTTCTCCCCTAACACAGTAGCTAGTTGTCCTTCGCGATACTATGCCAGTTTTTATGCTATGTCAAAAGAGGGTGGTCCTATAATTTGGTGGTATCATAGTGGGCTATGACACAAGTTGAGCTTAGCGGTATCTCTCGCATTCACTTTATCGGGATTGGGGGGATTGGGATGTCGGCCCTCGTGCGATTTTTCTTGCATGAGAAAAAACAGGTAAGTGGCTCAGATAGGGCGCCAAGCGCAATTACCGAAGCTCTCGCGGCAGAAGGTGCACGTGTGTTTACCGAACAAAGCGCTGCCAATATCTCCAAAGATATACAGATGGTGGTGTACACCGAAGCAATGTCTCCTGATCATGAAGAAATGGTGGCCGCGCGAGCGCTTGGTGTGCCAATGGTCAATTATTTTGAAGCCCTCGGTATGGTCGCCAACCCGTATTACCTCATCGCGGTCGCTGGCACCCACGGCAAGACTACGACGACTGCTATGCTGACTGATATCTTTGAGGCAGCCGAAAAAGATCCAACTACAATTGTAGGCTCACTACGAAGTAAGACCAAGAGTAATTTTAGAGCGGGGAAGAGTAAGTATGCAATTGTAGAGGCGTGTGAATATAAGCGAGACTTTTTACACCTCAAGCCAGATGTGCTCGTGATTACTAATGTGGAGTATGAACATGCCGATTACTACAAAGATTTGGCCGACGTTCAGGATGCCTTTCGCACACTGGCCCTTCAAGTTAATGATGGTGGGGTGATTGTGTGCAACACCAAAGACCCGGCACTGCTTCCGATTATTGAAGGACTGACAAACGTCATCGACTACATGGAGTTTTTTGATGTAAAGCTTCCCTTAAAGCAACCAGGTATTCACAATCGAATGAATGCAGCCGCAGCCCGAGCAGTTGCTCGTCATGAAAAGTTAGACGCTGAAGGTGTGGTTGAAACACTCAAGGAGTTTGCTGGTACCTGGCGACGATTTGAATACAAGGGAGAGTGGCAGGGAGCACCAGTCTATGATGACTATGCCCATCATCCGACTGAGCTCAAGGCAACACTTGGTGGTCTGCGTGAGCTTTACCCTGACAAAAACATTGTGGCAATTTCCGAGCTACACACCTATTCACGCACAGCTTCATTGTTTGATGATTTTGCAAAAATTACCAGTGCCGCCGATCAATTCTATTTCTTGCCCATCTACGCAGCACGAGAAGAAAATACCTCCGGCGTATCAGTGAAAGAATTAGCGGTGAAGTCTTTGGTGTATAACCCAAATACCTCATATGTTCCAACCTACGAAGCTATGATTGATACGCTGAAGCAAACAGTCACTGACAAAGACGTCATTGTATTTTTGGGGGCGGGGAATATCACAAAGCTCGCAGCAGAACTTATCTCTAGTTAGTACAAAAGAAAAAGCTCGGCGGCCGGAGAATTCCTTCAGGAATTCTCCGGCTTTCGAACTTGCAAATCAGTGCACTTAGTCGGCAAACACCCAGTAGACGTCATCGGGCCATACGGTCGATGGATCGGCTCGTCTAAAAGCTAATTGACCCATAGAAAGCTCAATGACATATTGCTGACCACTTGGCCCGATGATTGGTTTGATCCCAAGGAGGCATTTTCTGAAGGGGAGTTTTCTCCCGCACAGTCTCGCGATAAGACCAGGATTGAACATGGTGGGATGTTCAATGTGGATTTGGAGAGCGGTAGTATACGGTATCGGTTCAGCTCCTTCCTCTGTAGCTGCTTCGTAAACTTCTCTCGTTAAGCAATTAGGTAGCAAATCAAGGTCTTCAAGCGAAAACACTGTCAGATGGATTCTCCTGCGGGGATCATCTTCCGTCTTGAGAAGTTTCTGATAGAGAGCCCCTCCCTCGGGGTCATTGATGATGATTCCATGATCTTCTAGCCTCTCTTTCCGCTGACCAGAGATTGAGAACAACGGTATTCCAATAAGCGTCATGTGTACCTCCCATGTGAGCTTCTCAAACTATAAAACTATACCTTAGTGTTTTTGTCCATCAGGAATATTGAAATAAAAAAGCCGGTCGGCTGGAACGTATCCCGAAGGATAGTTCCAGCCGCCGTGCTTGGGGTTCGCTGACGTAGCTGATTCAGCCAGCAATGGCTTCCTCGGCTTCTTCAAGCGAGCTTTCGCCGATTTTCTTGAAGAAGAGAACGAAGAGACAACCCATGATGAGGGAGGCGAACAGAATGGACTGCCAGAGGTTGAGTCCCCAGCTGAAGCCCTGCGACAGCGAGAGAATCCCGAAGCCACTGATGACCGAGGTCTCGAGCAGCTTGCCGAAGAAGATGAACTCAGCCATCTTTTCGGCATTTTCGAACTTCTGCTTCCGGAGCGAGAAGGCCAGTTCCAGAGAGATCTGAGCAGCCGCAGCGACGACCAGCCCCGCAATGGCGAAGGAACAGGCGACTTGGAGGTCGGTCCAGTTGCCTGCCACCGCCTGAGCAGCCTTGGCGGGTCCGCTCCAAAGAGCGTCCCAGCTGACCGCCATGATGGCGACCATCCGGCGAGCGTCATTTTCTTCGAAGCCGAAGATTCCACCGACGAAAGCAGAGATGCCGAAGATCGGCTCGTGTCCAACCCAGTCGCTGAAGACCTCGTAGATGAACAGGGCGACGAAGATGGCACCGATGATGCCGAAGGTCGGCCCGAGCAAGGGCAAGGCGAGAACAGCGCCCCAGAAACCATAGTATCCGATGGCTGGGAATCCGATGTGGGTCCCCATGATCGGGAGAGTCCAGTTCTGGAACGACAGATCGTCATCGCGGAACTTACTCACCGTGGCGAGCATGACGTCGATGGCGATACCGACACCCATGAGGATGCTCGGGAGCGCAACGTCGAAGCCGAGAAGCCACGAGGCCGCGAGGGTCAAGAAAATCAGAATGTAAGCCATGAAGGCCTCCTTGGTTGTGAAGAACGGAGAAGAACCGTATGTAATACAATAGCACAAAAATTAGAAAAATCAAGATTACTTTCATTGCAAGACTATTTAGGGATAATCGTCTTATGGGTGTACACAATATAAAACTAGTATGAAAAAATCACTCATCCTTGGCATTATTGCCTTTTTACCACTACAGTCTGCAATGGCGTATTGGATCTTTCCACCACAAGGGAAGGAATATCAACCTGTCCCTGCGACTGAAATATTTTTGGCCTACGATGGGGAGACACAGACTACGGTCATCAAGCCAGAGTGGTATGGCGATATGACAAAGTTCGGTATGGTCTATCCAACACCAAGTAAGCCAAGTATTACCGCTGCCTCAAATGAACTCTTTTGGCAGTTAGAAGAAGCTACTAACTCGTGGGTAAGTCAGGGTGAGCCAGTTCCATACACTGCAGATATGACTGTAAAGGCAGCCCGAGAATCAGCGGTTGAAGTGGTAGAAGAAAAGCAGGTAGCGGAGTATCGTGTGACCGTGCTTAAAGCTACCAGTGCTACCGAGCTTACCAAGTGGCTTAAGAAAAATGGCTACAGCTACGATAAAACCGATGTGGCAAAAGTTGAGTACTATGTAAAGCAGGGAGGATACTATTTTGTCGCTCTCAAGGTTG
>JAIYEC010000070.1 GCA_027487145.1 bacterium
AGGGCCACCCTCCGCATGTGCGGAGGGTGGCCCTTCGTCTGTTTTTGGGTTATTCCCTGTTCCCTATTTTTGATAAACAAAAAACTCCCCGAAGGGAGTTTTTTGTTTCAACTAGACTTTAACAGTTCAAGTTAATCTTCCAATAATTATTGGTTGATTGCCTTGTTAGCTGTTCGGAAGTCTGAAGCTGGAGTTGGTACATATGGAAGAGCAGATGAACCATTTGTGTTTGGTGAGTACCATACTTCTTCAAGCTGTACACGGAATGAACCGGCAGCAGCTGGGTCGTAAGTTACTGTCAAAGTAAATGTTTCTGTTTCTCCTTCTTCTACTGTGAATACTCCTGGAGTATCTTCATCACCTGTTGATTCAAGTACTGAGGTAATTGTACCTGCAGCAGCTGGCTCAACAGCGAATTCTACACCTCCTGTATTAGTTGTAGCGTTTGTTGAAGTAGCGAATTCCTTGATGTAGAAGTCACCTTCAATCGCAGTTACTTCGAATTCAAGTGTGTATTCACCGATAGTGTCGTTTTGACCAAGAGTATCAACAGATGAAGTGAATCCATCTACTGGTACTACGATACCTTCAGCTACGAGTGTGTGAGTATCACCTACTGCAGAACCTGAGAAATCGCTTGAATCAAGATCATCAGCACCTTCAGCATCTGTAAGAGCTCGTTGTGCTGATTCTACAGAAGCCTTGATAGTTGTTCCGTTAGCGTAGGTAGCTTGTGACTTGAAGTCAACAACTACTTCTACAGTAACTTCAGCATCTTCATCGATAGTAACGTCTCCGTCAATATCGAACTGAGCTGTTGTAGAACCGTTTACTTCGTTAAGTGAACCTTCAGCGTCGAATTCTTCGCCGTCGATTACAAGCATAACGTCATCTACTACGTCTTGTGTAGTATCACCTGTTACATCAAGCTTAACAGCAAGATTCTGGAGTTCAATATCTCCTTCTTTTGCTTCGATTGTGTATTCAAGGATAGTTACACCGTCTGTTGTGTCATCTTCATCTACGATGATGTCAGTTGCTTCTGGGTTGTTATCACCTAGAGAGAACTTGAGTTCTTCACCGTCTCCAGCTTCTACAATCTTGAATGTTGCAGGTGAACCAATTTGGTCAACTGAATCTTCATCTGTAGCAACGCCGTCAGCGTCGAAGTAACGTACTTCATCAACTCGGATTGACCAGTCATCTTCATCTGAAACACCAGCATCATCAACTGATTCTTGTACTGTAGCTCCGATGGTAACTTCTGTTTCTTCGTCTTCCATGAGTACGAGGTCAAGACCTGATACTCGGAAAGTTCCGTTATCTTCGTCGAGGTAGTTGTCTTCATCAGTTGCATCAAATTCAGCAACCATGTCGCCATCTACCCATACTGAGATAGTGTCGAATACGTCCCATGGGTCGTTTTCTGTATTATCTCCGTCAGTGTAGAGCTTGAAGTCCATTCGAGCTACTTCGATGTCACCATCTTGTGCTTCGAGTTTAAGTTCAGCGATTTCAGCATCTTCTGCACCTTCTTGCACATCAGTGTCTGATGCGTTGTCGATTTCAAAAGTGTTGAGTTCACCTTCACCTTGAAGTTCATCAGATGATGAATCATCTGAATCATCTTCATCTTCATCTGTAGCGTCTTCATCGTCACAAGCAGCATCCATAGCAGCCATTGTAAGAGGACCGTAGTACCCTACAGCTGGTGATACAGAGTTCTTTCCTTGCCATGAAGCAAGAGCAGCCTTTGTTTGTGCACCGAAGTATCCTGTAGCGCCAGCTGGGATTGATTCCCCGTCAGCGATAAGGCGGTTTTGAAGTGCAGTTACGTTAGCACCCTTTGAACCCATTGTAAGTGGAGCTGGGATTGATTCACATGATGATGAACCACCTGTGCTCTTACCACCCATCTTTCCTTCAAGTTCTGCAACTTGAGCGAGAAGATCAGCGATAGTCTTTTGCAAGTCTTCACTTGATTCCTGTGCGTTAACAGCAGGAGCCACGAGTGTGAAGAGCATTGCGATTGCTACGAAAGCTACTGAGAACTTTGAAGCAAAATCTTTTGCAATAGTCATAATTAATTACGTTTGTTTGTAGTAAACGCGTTTACGCCGCGTCGGATTGGATTACTCCAACCCTTTACTTGATAAGGGCTAATAATATGAATTAATTCATATTCGCAAAAAGGTTATCAATCAGTTTGCGTAATATCACTAACTTTTCAGTCAGCTCACTACTTTTGATGCATCATCATGCAGTGAGCTGACGGAAAAGGTTAGCTGTAAATTCGGACCGAAAATCTGTGGTACGGCGGGAAGCACGAGGGCTTCAACGGAATTGTGTCTGTCGTGCGGTTGTGTACGAAGGGTTACTTATTACCACAGTAAAAGTATCCGTTCGTGAGAACGTTTTGTTTTTTACATATAAATCTTTTGTAAACAAAAGAGTATGTCAACGAACAAACCCAGCCCTGGGCCCCTTCTGAACCGGTGGTCTCTAGGCTATAGAGAGCACGTGTTTGATTCAGAAAAAGCGCATCAGCGCAGTCCTTTTAGTGTATCACCTTTTATAAAAAAGGGTATAGTATGCGACTTGTGGATACGCTGTGTAAAAAACACTCGCGGTATACAACATTGAAGGCGGTAACACCCATTATATGATACGTCTTAAAGGTCGATGGTCTGTGTTAGAAGACGCCCTTTGTGTAAGGCTCTTACAGCCAAAATATTATGAAACGATATTTTCTTTTGGCAACTATCGCAGGTCGTCCGCTCCTTCCCTCTTTGTTACACATATATATGTGTACTAGATTGTATTACGGACACTCGTCCCTCATCTGTCCTTAGTAGATATCCGTGGGGACGGAGTATTGAAGACAAAAGCTTAACGGCTTATTGAGTAAGTATCTGTCTTTTATTTCATTACAGAGTAGCGAGACCATCTTCTTTCACCATCTCTCTTTACTTGTCCTTTTTCTATGAGACTGTTCAGCTCACGTTGAATTGTCTTTTCACTTACATCAGTGATGATGTCTGCAATGTCTCTGATAGTGGCATTAGGCTTTGCTTCAAGGACTGTCTTTATGCGCTCCGCTCTATCGGTCAATTGACTGTACACGAAATAGGCGTCTGAGCTGATGTCTCCACTTGGGATCCGTACGGGTTTCTTCCGCGTATGTGTTCCGCTTTGTAGGGTCGGTCGACTTTGGTTTCCATCGGCGATTTTTTTGACCGGTGGCTTTTCGTGCAGCATTTGTTCTACTGCTAGTTCGATACCTCTGGTCCTACTTACCAAGAAGTGATTGGCGATGTAGCGTTGGGCGAGATCAATCTGCTCATACATGAGTACACCGATGTTCTTCGGGATAAGGCCAGCGGCTTCCCCCACCTTTAAGGTACTCAAGAGACAGGTTAGCTCGTGTTGGAATTCTTCAAGGCCAGAAGTGGCATTGTTGGCTGGTAATCTAAGGACACTAAGAGAGGCTTCATGGACAGTGAACGCAGTGTCTTTTATATAAGACACTGTATCAAAGTCATTTTTATTAGTCTCGGTATGAGACAGTACATAGAAGACTACAGACAATAGTTTCTCTACTCTTTTAAAGACATTTATAAAGTACTCATTGTCCGATGAAAGTCTTTTTATCTCTACGTAGGTGTCCTTTTCTGGTGTCATATATTTGTCCTTAAAACTTCTAAAAGCCTCTGTCTTAAAGACTACTATAGAGACATTCTGAGACTTTGCAACTTGTACGATAGTGTTCTTTATGGCGGTCTACTGTCGGCCAGAGTAGCCTCATCGTGCTATGATGTGCGTATCGTTTTAATGAGTTATGGCACGCAAAAAGATTGAAAAGAAAGTAGAAAAAGCTCCTTTATTCCACGACCTCTCGCCGCATGCGAGACAAGCAATTGGAGCAGTTGTTATGGGAGTACTGGGAGTATTCTTCCTCTTTGCTTTGTTTGAAAGTGGCGGTCCTTTAGGTGAGTACACCGTCATCGGACTTCAGTGGTTATTTGGTGGTGGCGCCTGGCTAGCTCCCTTTGCCTGTTTCCTATACATATATGTACTGCTCAAACCAAAAGAAAATGAGACGGTAAGTGCAGCTAAAGTCACGGGTACCGTTCTGCTTTTCCTCGCGCTCTTAGGTAGTCTTGAATTGAGCCAAGATGACTTGGGAGGGATGCTGGGGCTCGCGCTGGCGTGGCCGCTTGAACATCTCCTTGGAGCCGCGGTATCGGGAATTGTCTTTTTTGCGGCGGTACTGATTTCAATCTTTCTTATCTTCAACACCGGACTCAAGCTCCCTAACTTTGCTGGAGTAAAAGAAGTACTGAAGGGTGATCCAAAAGATGCTAGTAAAGACGAAGAGGAAGAGTTGGAGGACTTTGATGACATTGCTCCAGAACCAGAAAAAGAAGGTGAGGAGGAAGAGGAAGAGAAAGCCGGTGGAGCACTTGGTCTTGGAGCTATCGTATCGAATATCGCCAAGAGCAAACCAAACGACATCCTCGTGAAGCACTTTAGTGGTACCTATGTCGCTCCTTCCCTTTCGCTCCTAAATAAAGAAAGTGGCAAGGCAAATATTGGAGACGTAAAAGCGAACGCCAACACTATCAAGCGAACCCTCGCTGACTTCGGTATCTCAGTTGAGATGGACGCGGTGGAGAGTGGACCGACTATCACCCGCTATGCACTTAAGCCAGCGCAAGGTGTCCGTATCGCTCGCATCGCTGGACTCCAACAAGAGCTTCAGTTGGCACTGAAGGCTAGCTCGATTCGAGTCGAAGCACCGATTCCAGGAAAGTCGCTCGTGGGTATTGAAGTGCCAAACCAGACGCGGGCTACCGTTGGGCTTGCCTCCCTTCTCGCCACCCCAGAGTACACCGACTCACCTCACCCACTCATTGCTGCGCTTGGAAAAGATGTAACCGGTAACGTACACTTCACCAACATTGCTCGTATGCCACACGGACTGATTGCCGGTACCACCGGTTCGGGAAAGTCGGTTACGATTCAAAACATCATCATCTCGCTGCTCTACCGAAACTCTCCTGAACAGCTGCGACTTATCTTGGTCGACCCAAAGCGAGTAGAACTCACTCTCTATAATAAAATCCCTCACCTTCTTACCCCGGTTATCACTGATGCCAAGAAGGCCATCCGCGCGCTCTCATGGGCGGTAAAGGAAATGGAACGACGGTACGACCTTCTTGAAGCTGAACAGGTGCAGAACATCGCCTCATACCACAAAAACATCTACCAGCCGGCCAAGAAGGAGTGGGAGAAGAAAGGCAAGCCAGAGGAGGAACAAATCAATCTGCCTGAAGCTCTCCCCTACATCGTGATTATTCTCGATGAGCTCAACGACCTCATGCAGGCCTACCCACGTGAACTTGAAGGTTGTATCGTGCGCTTGGCTCAGATGAGTCGTGCGGTAGGTATTCACCTCATCTTGGCTACCCAGCGTCCGTCGGTGAACGTTATCACCGGTACGATTAAGGCAAACGTACCAACTCGTATTGCGCTGGCGGTAGCCTCTCAGATTGACTCACGGACGATTATCGACACGGTTGGGGCTGAGAAGCTCCTAGGAGCCGGAGACATGCTCTACCTCTCAAGTGACTCCCCTCGTCCGTATCGTCTTCAGTCAGCCTTCATCTCAGAAGAAGAGATTAAGCGCGTGGTGGAATATCTCCGTAATCAAGCCGCCGATACCCTTGAGACACTCGACCTAGATAGTAAAGAAGACTCGGGAGCTGATAGCTTCATGCGCTCACTGACCGGAAGTGAAGAAACTGAGGACGACCTCTACGAAGACGCTAAAGCAGCCGTCCTTGAGGCTGGTAAGGCTTCCACCTCATACCTCCAGCGAAAACTGCGGGTTGGATACTCTCGGGCGGCTAGACTGATTGATCTCTTGGAAGAAAATGGTGTCATTGGTCCACAAGACGGAGCGCGACCACGAGAAATCCTTGGTAGCGGTGGTGGTGACAGCTCAGAGAGTCGAGACATGGAATAGCTATGTACGGTATCTCAGAAAAAGACACCTACCCACTTCGTACCCTCCTTAAGTACTGGATTATTGCCATCGTAACTCTCCTCATACTGGGGTTTGTGATATTCCAGGCTCGCTTCCTCATCACTGGACCACGAATCGTGCTCGATGACCTACCTGAGGGACCATACAATACGCAACAAATAACCATTTCTGGGGGCGCCTATAATATTTCCAGGCTCTGGCTTAATGATCGGCCAATTTATACTGACGCCAAAGGGAGGTTTGAAGAGGCTATCGTGCTTGAAAACGGCTATACAGTAGCTACCCTGCGGGCGGAGGATAGATATGGACGAACGACGAGAGTGAGTACTCCTTTAGTATATATTCCAGCCAGCCTCAAGTAGGGTCTACGCACATGGCACTCTCCATCGGATTGCACTCATTTACATAGACACTATAAAATCTAAAATACGGTATACTAGTAGCACTTTAGAATTGTAATTAAACTTATGGCAGCCAAAAAATCTACCACCAAGAAGGCCCCTGTCGTTGCGCGCAAGGCAGGAGAAAAAAGTGACGTGAACGACATTGCAGAGACCCTACGAAGCATCAAGACTAAGTTCGGCGATGAAGCCATCATGACACTTGATGAAACTAAGAAGGTTGATGTTGAGTCGGTGTCTTCTGGATCAATCGGTCTTGATGATGCCCTTGGTATCGGCGGATACCCACGCGGACGTATTATCGAAATCTTTGGTCCTGAATCTTCAGGTAAGACTACCCTTTCCCTTCATGCTGTAGCTGAGGCGCAAAAGGCTGGCGGTATCTGTGCGTTTATCGACGCAGAACACGCCATGGATCCAGAGTACGCTCGCAAGCTTGGAGTAAAACTCGATGAGCTGCTTATCTCTCAGCCAGACAATGGTGAGCAAGCACTCGAAATCGTTGAATCACTCGTCCGTACGGGAAAGATCGATGTGATTGTGATTGACTCAGTGGCTGCCCTTACCCCACGAGATGAGATTGAAGGTGAAATGGGAGCGCACCACGTAGGAAAGCAAGCTCGTCTTATGAGCCAGGCACTGCGAAAACTCACTGGTATTGTGTCTAAGTCTAAGACCGTGATTATCTTCATCAACCAAATCCGTATGCAGGTTGGCGTAATGTTTGGTAACCCAGAAACAACTCCCGGCGGAAAGGCACTAAAGTTCTACACCTCAGTCCGTCTTGATATTCGTCGTATTGCCCAAATTAAGAAAGGTGAAGAAGTGGTTGGTGGTCGCCACCGAGTGAAGGTGGTAAAGAACAAGGTAGCTCCCCCATTTAGGGCGACTGAGTTTGACGTCCTCTACGGTGAAGGTATTTCAATTGAAGGTGAACTCCTCGCGCTTGGTGAGAAGTACAAGATGGTTCGAAAAAGCGGCGCATCATACACCTACCTCCCTCCTGGCGGTGATGAATCAACTGAAGTGAAGCTTGGTCGTGGGTATGATGCTGCACGTACCACCATTCGTGGCGATAAGAAGCTCAAGACTGAACTCCTTAAAAACATTCGTAAATGTCTTAAAGATGAAGCAGCGAGCGGTGGCTACACCGCTGCAGTAGCATCGGCGAGCGCTGATGATGAGGTAGAGCCAGCTGAGTAACCTGTTCAAAAGAAAACCGCCGGGACCATGGTCCCGGCGGTTTTTTAGCTTTATTTAGGTAGTTTGCATTTTTCTTAGTGACAGTAGGACAGGTAAAGCCTTGGCAATGAAAGAAATACTGAGACCAATCATGAATACTGATACGAGGACGGTGAGTACCTCTCCCCCATTTAGCGCATTTACGAAAGCATGAAAGACAAAATCTGGAGTACTTGAAAGTGGTACGGAGCTCACGTTGTGAGAAATGGCGGCGACATGTGTCAGACGCCCGAACAAAGCAATTGAAGCACCGAGCAACACTCCCTGCCAAAGAGCGGCTGAGGTGGCGATGCTAATGGCGTACGAATAGTACACGCGGCGCATAATTTTATTTTTAACTGTATTTGTTGTGCTCATAAGATTTTGTGATGTTTTAATATTTGTGCGTCCAGCAATTTTTGACAGGAAAGAGTCAAAAATTGGGACGTAAATTCAGAATAATCGCTACGCTCATTTCTTCATTTATGCCATACGGTTATTATTACACCGATTGAGATAAAAAGGTTACGAATCTATAGCGCCAGGAAATCTGTGAAGTGCAAGGCGTGGGAGGAACTTGGCATGAGTCGTACTTGGTGTACGGTGAATGACAAGTTACTGAACCACAACGAAGCAATTTGCGATTTCCTGGCGCTATAGCAATGCTTCGGCCTCCCCATCCTTACTCTCCTTCTTAAAAGCTGCCTTGGCTCGGTGAATACGGGCTTTAATGGTACCGACATTCTCCCCTGTCTCAGATGCAATATCTTCTTGGCTCCAGCGCTCGAGGTAATGAAGACGAAGGACATAGGCGAGATGTTCTGGTAAACGCTCGAGGATTCTCTCTATACCATCTCGCTTTTCGGCAAAGCCACTGTGTTCTTTCATCTCACCGATAAATTGTTCAAACTCAGGATCAATAGCGGTAAAGCGCTGCCCTTCTTTAATGAGCTTTTGGTAGCGCGTGAAAGCCGTGTTCATAAGGATACGGTAGGCCCAAGAAGAGAACTTGGCGCCTGACTGTGGTTCGTACTTGTCAGCGTAGACGTATATTTTGGTAAACGCGTCTTGTACAATCTCCTCGGCATCGCGAGGATCATGAACAATCCCTTTGGCCTTACGCAGAAACGGCTCTTGGTACCGATCGACTAACACTGAGAAAAGCCATGGTTGCGCCCGAGACACCATGAGAATCTGTTCATCTTCCCAATCTTGGATATCTGCTAATGAATTTACGCCAAACATATGTTTTATAGTATCACCCTAATGAATTAATAGTAGTTTTACGTTTCATAGTAAATCTGCTATAAATAGTCACTTGATTAGTATTTATTTAATTGAGCAGCAAGACAAGGGGTGGTCATTACGACCTCCTTTACAGCTCGCCACCGCTGGATTCTCCCTTAGGAGGGGTCGGATCCAGCGAGGCGCCTGTATATTTTCGAAATAGTCGAGCTTCGCTCTCCTTTTCTCAAACATGGCCGTCTTATCTTATAACGAAATAACTCTTAAGAAAGTGATCCTTCACGAAGGTGAGCCATATCTTGTAGTAGCATCTCACGTATTCCGCAAACAACAGCGAAAGCCGGTTAATATCACCAAATTAAAAGGTTTGAAGTCTGGTCGAGTACTTGAAGTCACCTTCCATCAAAACGAAACGGTTGAAGAAGCTGATATGGAAACTCGAACAGTGACTTTTATCTACCGTAAGCCGGGCGAATATTGGTTCCATACTGCCGGAAAAGCGGCTGAGCGGTTTGCACTCTCTGAAGAGCTGGTTGGTGACCAAGGACGCTTCCTGAAAGAACGTACTGACATCGACGCGATTGTTTTTGATGATGAAGTGATTGGCCTTAAGATGCCGATTAAGATGGAACTCAAGGTAAAAGAAGCGATGGACGCGGTAAAGGGCAATACTTCAAGTGGCGCCTTAAAAGAAGTTACGCTGGAGACTGGCGCAACGATTATGGCTCCGATGTTCATTAATGCCGGTGACATCATTAGTGTTAATACCGAAACAGGAGATTACTCAGAACGAATTGAGAAAGCATAATAACTTATATAGTGAAAGGCCGCGCGGTATAGCGCGGCCTTTTTTGCAGAAAGGAAAATGAATCTGTTATGGGAACAAATTGATTTTCCCTTCCACTTCAAGAACATAAAGAATGAACGCCTCCACTCCGAAAATAAAGATTGAAATACCTATCTGAATAGCCCAAAATTGCCAGTCAGGATTACTCTTACTGAAGATATTTTTAAACTTATTTCTCACAAGAATCTCCTTCCGGCAAGAATTTAAACAAATTTTATATTTAAAGTCAAAAAGGGCCGGCGCGATAGCGCCGGCTTTTCTTTTACCTCATGTCCTTGTTTTCACCACCAGGGCCCACAGCTCTCAAAAATGAGAATACTCGCTAGGGTGGTAACGACCACAATGAGGATCACCCACCCAAACACGGACATTCTTCGATTATCCCCGTCTCTTTCCCTCTCCTCTATAGCAAGAATTTCTGGCGGTATCTCTATCTTAGAAAATCGATCTCTTTCGCGAAGATAAAAGACGTTGGTTTCATTATCAGACACGACACTCCCCTCCTCAAATGAGTCGTATGAATAAAATGATAACAGACGCCAAGACGATACCCGGAATCGCGATGACTTCCGGATACAGCTTTGTGGTGCTGGCAGGCTCGAAATCAGGCGGTTTTTGGAACTCCATGGTCACTCTCCCTTCTCCATAATTAGGGTAGCATGCTGTGAGAAAAAGAAAAGAGCGGACACCAAAGGTGTCCGCTCTTTTCTTTTTTTGATTAGTGCTTGATGTATGGCATGAGGGCCATGAAGCGTGCTCGCTTGATAGCGGTTGCGAAGTTTCGCTGTCCCTTGGCTGTCATACGAGTACGACGACGGCTCATCATACGAGCGTGTGGGTTCACATGAGCTCCAAGACGAACGATGTCTTTGTAGTCGATGTGATTGTTTAGGGTAGAAGTTTTAGTTGTTTCTGTCATATAGGTTTTTAGGTTTCTAGTAAAAATATTTCAGATTTCTAGAGTAAAGATGACCAAGATACGCGGAGCGGAAGCAAAATAATCTGAATGGGACCAAAGTCCAGTGAAGGTTATTTTGCGTACTGCGACAAAGTAGATTGGTTATATTTTACTCTAGAAAGGGATGTCCTCGGGGTTAATTTCTTCTTCTGGATAGTCAGGAAGCGCCGGAGCTCGGTTATCATCCTGTGGGTTGTTCCCAACCGGAGCAGGACTTGGAGCGCCACCGCCACTACTCTTTGGACCAAATTGTACTCGATCAGCTACGATTTCAGTGCGGTACTGCTTCTGGCCATCCTTGTCCCAACTACGAGTCTGGAGACGACCTTCTACGTATACACCGCTTCCCTTAGTAAGCCACTTGGCTGACGTTTCAGCCTGCTTTCCGAATACCACGACATTGTGATAATCAGTGTTCTCCTGTCGCTTGCCATCACGGTCTACATAGACACGATTAGTTGCAATTGAAAGTGAACATACTTGCATCCCGCTTGGGAGGGCTTTCATTTCGGGATCACGGGTGAGGTTCCCGTACACCATAGCTTTATTGAGGTACATAAGAAGAGAAATTAGTTAGTATGAAGAGATTATACCGTTTCTTCTTCAGTGTCGCCATCTTGAGCAACCACCTCAGTTTCTTCAGCTTCTCCTTCTTCTACGGCTACCTCAGCTACTTCTTCAAGGACAATTGTTTCTACCTTTCGATCTGCAATTGCAGGGTGGAAAAGAAACGGATTAGCTTCTTCTACCTTGGTGAGACGGATGATGAGGTGACGAAGGATTTCCTTTGTTCCCTCAACTGACTCGGTAATTTCAGCAATTTTGTCTGGAGTAACGGTAAAACGGACCCAGCCGAAGTACGCGCTACTAAACTTTCGGTTACGACCTTCAAGGAATTTTACGATTTCGTACGCAAGATCGAATCGAGCTGGCGCTTCCTCTGAAGTAACCTGGCCACCAACTGTGGTGATAGCTGCTTTGATACGGCCAAAGACGGCTGACACTTCCCCTTCAGCAACCGTTGGAAGTACGTGGAAGGCTAGTTCGTAGGACATGAGATCTTTCTCAACTCCTGCGACAGCCTCGGCTGCTGGCATATTTGTATCTGTCATTATGTTTTGTTTATGGCGGGCGAACCCTCCAACTTGTAACGGGCCAAATCTACCACAAATACCAACCTATATCAAGGTTTTTGAACGTGGTACACTTATGGTGTATGAAGCGTGTATCAGTTAGTTCTCGCAATAGCATAATTGTCCTTTTATCGGCCCTTTTAGCCCTTTTAGCCTTCGTTTTGTGGCGGCAAGACGATCTCCAGCAAGCCAGAATAAACGCACTTGAAGCAGAACGAGATACTCTCAAAACTGAGCTAGCTTCAAGTACTGTTGCTGCAAGTAGCACCATTACAGCGCTTCAAGCAGAGCTTTTTACCCTTAAAGAGGAGTATGGTCTCTTAAGTGAAGACTACTCTGGTGAACTTGATCGAAACAATGACTTCCAAAAGCAAATCAGGACCATCAGTCGGACTGTCGGCGTGCTCGATAAGCTCTCAAAAACAGATGAAGAGCTTTTGCAAAAGTACTCAAAAGTATACTTCTTAAATGAACACTACGTGCCTGAGTCTCTCGCACAAATTGAGAACGAATGGAAATACACTGAGACAAAAGATTTGAAGCTCCACTCAAAGGTAATCCCCTTTTTCAATGATATGGTAAAAGACGCCAAAGCTGACGGGGTTGATTTGTGGGTAGTGTCTGCCTACCGATCATTTGGTGATCAGGCGGTGCTTAAGGGTCAATACCTGACTACATATGGTAGTGGAGCCAATGCCTTCTCGGCCGATCAAGGCTTCTCTGAACATCAACTTGGGACAACTCTCGACTTTACTACAAAAGGTCTCGGGGGTGGACTTGAAGGGTTTGGCGACACCCCAGCCTTTTTGTGGCTGAAAGAAAATGCTCATAAGTACGGCTTTGTCATGTCTTACCCGCCAAATAACTCCTTCTACCAATACGAACCTTGGCACTGGCGGTTTGTTGGCCAAAAGCTAGCCAAAGACATGCATAGTAGTGGTGCCTTCTTCTACGACTGGGACCAGCGAAAGATTGATGGGTATCTGGTGAATATATTCGATTAGCACATATAAATAGCCGGGACGCAAAGCGTCCCGGCTTCTTTCATCCTGCAAAATCAACCTCATCGCGGTAACGAATGGCGTCATCTGGTTCAGCATAGTCATACCAAAGACAATGATCAGTTGGATCCTCGCTGTCACAATAAGCACATTCGCCTTCCGGACAGAGATCTTCCCCCCATACCACATACCGTCCATCGAGACGCTGTATCATGTGTGGACCATCATGTCCTTCCGGACGCATGCAGGGTAAGGAGAGTTTACTCTCGGGTGAACTGTCGAGAACGTCGGTTCTACATACCAAAATTCCACACGTCTTCGTCATCACAGTTCTCCTCACAAAGGTTGGCCAAACCTGTCTCGAACAAGTGCGCCTGCTTCATCGACATAGTATCCTCTGTCGTTACAGAAACGTACACCTTGTTTTTTTGCTGCCTCTTGATTGGTAAAGTATTGCGGCGAAAAGTCTGGATCTAACTCTGTTTTAGGTTCAGACATAAAAACCTTCCTTTCTTATTTTACCCTATCAAGAAAGAACGACGCTGGCTATAGCCAGCGTCGTAAATGGGCAATCGCATATTTAAGAGCTTTTAAATCTCCCCACGCTATCGCCCGATTGATCGGACCGCCGGTATAATCACGAACCAAAACAAAAGCAATGCCGTGTTTTTTACAAAGTTTGCGCTTTTTTCAATACGGTCCGTTGCTCGGGCGCAAAACTCTTCCAACTGAGCAGCAGAAGGTTTGTGGAATTTTCGATACATTCTAACGCCTCGCTGCGTTACCTGTACTGGAAATATCTGACTATCTCTAGGCATTTTCACCCAGAAGTCTATTCCACCAGAGTCTTCTCGTCTGGTTGCTGGTATGACATACCCTCGTCTCATTTTGAGATTGTTGCGACTTCGACTCAATCGAAAGCCGTGGTAAAGCAACGACGAAACAAAAATTGACTCCCGTTGAGGGAGCTTTCGATGAATACTCATCACTCCCTCCAGAAATCTAACTATCTGTCTATGTTATACACCCGTCTAGCGTTTTGTAGAAGCTGGTTACGCACTGTCTCCTCATCCTCATTGCGGATAGCGGCGATGGTTTCGTACACTTCTTCTACCATCCACGGTTCGGCTCGTTTGCCACGGTGTGGTATTGGGGCTACGTAGGGACAGTCGGTCTCCCCGTGGATGCGATCTAACGGCAACGCTCGCACGAGCTCTTCATATACCTTCGCGAAGGTAATCACGCCAGTAAATGACACGGTACCACCCAGTTCAAAAAACTTTTCCGCTTCCATCACTGTGCCAGCATAGAAGTGAACATTAAATGGCACCTTGGCGTATTGCTTGAGTGTCTCATACACGTCGACGTAGACACTACGTCCCGTTGGACTCTCCTCCCCCGGTTTTGGGTTACGGGTATGAATCATGAGTGGTAACTCATGTTCATTTGCGAACTGTATCTGAGCGATAAAGTTTTCTTCTTGAGTCGCGAAGCTATCTGGTGTGGTGTGCCAATAATCAAATCCACATTCTCCAACTCCTACTACTTTCGGTTGCTTCACAAGCTCTTCATAAAACGCTTTATTAAACGATTCACCCTTGCTAGTAAATGGCTTGGCGCCTTCACCCGTCTCCTCTTCATCGTGTCGTCCTGGCACTGTCTGGATCGGATGCAGTCCGATAATCGCATACATGTGCTCGTACCGCTGCGCGAGCTCTACCGCTTTTGCACTCGTTGATTCTTTTGTTCCGACATTAATGACTGCCACACCGCGGTCGGCACAGTCTTTGGCTACTGCTTCAACATCCTCAGCAAAGGCAGAAAGGTTTAAATGCGCGTGGGTGTCGATGTATTTTGCTTTCATAAATCACCTAATCCTCTAAACATATCACACTCAACTCTTGTTTTATAGTACGGTTAACCGTACTATTTAGGTTTAAGGAAGGAATTGATACGTAGTTCGTAGTCAGAGAATGCAAGGTAATCATGATTGTCCCCTGATAAGGTTTCTAAGCTAATCGAAGATGCAAACATTGCAGTCTTTTCTCTTACTACATCATAGAGTGCAGTAGGATCATTGTCATTATGAAATGCCAGTGTAGCCACCGTAAAATCTTTAAGGAGCGACCACCCATCTTTAGACAGGTCATCAGCCACAATACTTAGTGGCATTCCAAAAAAGACACATTTCGTTGGCTGGATAACACCTCCGGTAACAGCTTTTAAAGCTAAAATCGTACCGATAGATTTTGCAAAAAATAAACCATTCACTTCCCTCGCCGACACCGTCTTCTTCAACAATTTTTTTGATTTTTTCTAATTCAGCCTCAAAATTAATATTCTTTTCCTCGGTAGCCCAATGGTCATAGTGAATAAAAAATACGTTATCAAATTGGTTATCAAAATGTTCAACACATGATTCACCCCACACTTGATTTCTCTTACTCCCTCCGGCTAAGACTAGTAGTTTTTTCATGACTTAAAAATTATGCTTAATCCACCATCTTTTGATAAAAGGAAGTGAAAGTGTTGAGAGAAGATATCCTCCGGTTGGAACTAAGGCATTAATAAAAGGTTCACTCACACCGATACGATACATAAATAAAACAGCTACAGTATAGGTTACTCCTGCAACTAATCCTCTTCTTGTCTTACTTACCTCCATGCCTTATCAAGTTCGACACGCTTATTTCGCTCTTGAATTTGTTTTAGTTCAGTTTCCATACAATTCTTCGTGGCGTTGTTTTAGTTCGACTTTTTGTTTGGTTTTGATAACATCCCACATATGTTCAGAAGTCTCGAGGAACGCTGGTGCACGCTGCGAGTACTTAGTGAGACCGTGCTCAATTACCGCCTCCGCACTTTCGATATACCCAGCGTGTTCAAGTTGTGCTAATACACACGCGTAGTCCCACACGATATCAGAGAGCTCATCTTCAAGATGAACACTATTTTGTTCTTTTATTTCAGCACGCACTTCTTCAACTTCATCTTTGAGACCACCAAGATACTGTAAAGCAACTTCATCTGCTGGCCGGCCCTGAAGTGATGGGTTGTTACGAATATTTTCGCGAGCAATATTGAGAATGTCAGAAAAATTTTCCATATCTAAGTAATTAGATTATCGATAAAACCTTTTACTTCCATGAGCTTATCTTGGGGCAAAAGCCTTTTGTCAGCTTCTTCAAAACTCAACCATTCCCCTCCGGCACCTTCAAGTACTTTGAATTCTTTGATTTCTGTTCGAAATAAATAAAAATATCTTTCTACTAAGATATCATCGAAATTAGTTACATCTAAAGCTAAAAATTCTATATCTGATTCCGCCAGTTTAATATCTAACTCTTCTTTTGTCTCTCTTAATATAGCCTCAAGTGGACTCTCTCCTTCTTCAATACTCCCTCCAAAAAATCCCCATGGTGGCAATTTGTGACCTGTGCGATCTTGGATGAAAATTTCACCTTCTGAGTTATACGGAACAAGTAGTGATTTTTTCTTCATACTTATGCTTCAAGGCGCGGGAAGAGGTTGTCGGGTTTTTTGTTTTGCAGAACCGCTTCCTTAATTTTTATATTTGCTTCTGGCATGATTGGGAACAATAGTCGGCTGACGATGTAGACGTCGTGTACAAGCTCAGCGATAAGCTTCTTCCCTGCTTCTTTATCTTCTTTAACAAACTTGAATGGTTCGGTGGCAGTGATTCTTTCATCAAGGTCGCCGACTTTTTTCCAAATGATGTCGCAGGCTCCTTGGAAGTTATATTGGTCAAGCGCGAGCAAGAACGCCAGGTCAAAGTCGGCGACCGTTGGCTTTTCTATTGGACCATCGAGGTGTGTCTCAGCCATCTTCATCACGCGGGCGACGAGATTACCGAGGCCATTTACGAGATTCGCTGTATAGTACTCATCCATTTTTTCCCAGGTGAGATCTGAGTCATCAAACGGGTGGACGTGACGGAGAAGAATGTACCGTGTCGCGTCTGTACCATAGCGAGCAACCATCTCTTGAGGAGAGATAACATTCCCCAGACTCTTACTCATCTTCTGCCCCCCACTGTTGATGAAGCCGTGGTAGTAGATGGTATCAGTTGGTTTAATGCCGGCTGAGAATAACATCGCTTGGAAAATAATCGACTGGAACCGCACCTGGTCTTTTCCGGCCAGCTGCAGTGTCTCACCCTCAACCCAGAACTTCTTGAAGTCACCTGCTTCGTTTGGCCAGCCTAAGGTTGAGATGTAGTTCGTGAGTGCATCAAACCACACGTACATGACATGGTTATCATCACCAGGAACCGGCACCCCCCAATCCATACGATCTTTTTGTCGTGAGATAGAAAGATCTTCAAGTCCCCCTTTCACAAACTCTAAAGCCCACTGCCGGTGCCACTCTGGCGTCACCGATGATTCTTTACTCAATAGTTCAATCAGAGCATCTTGATACTTTGAAAGTCGGAAGAAATAATTTTCTTCTTCGAGTTCAATCGGTTCCATGTTTGGGTGGTTTGGACACCGCCCTTCAACTAAATCACTCTCACGCAAAAACATCTCATCTCCGACACAGTAGAGACCTTTGAAGGACTTTTTATAGATATCGCCGTTTGCTTCACAACGACGCCAGATCTCTTGGGCGGCTGCTTTGTGAGAATCATCTGTAGTTCGAATGAAATTGTTGTACGAAAGATTAAGAGCTTCTTTGAGTCGATTAAACTCAGTTGCATAATGGTCGACATATGCCTGACGGCTCTCGCCTTTCTCATCGGCCTTTTGAGCAATCTTTTGCCCATGTTCGTCGGTACCAGTATTGAAAAAAACCTCATGCCCCATGAGACGATAGTAACGAGCGAGGGTGTCCGCTTGAATGACTTCAAGTGCAAACCCGATATGAGGATCGGCGTTCACATATGGCAAAGTAGTGGTGATATATTTAGCTTTTTTCGCTTCCATAAAAGCTACTTTAGCATATTTATTGGATCTGATACACGATTAGGTTTTTTAACAGTGTCAGCCTATTTGATTATTTGCGGGTGTGCTATAGTCTGTCTTCATTTCTAAAAAAGGGGGATGAAAAAATGCCTACGTTCTTTGAAACCAGCCTGATGGTAGCACTGATTCTTGCTATCTTCATCATCAGTATTATCGGAATCTCGTATTCCGATCCTGCTCATACGGGCATGATACTTCCAGTAAGTTTTTTGCCCTGACGGGCTGTGACTTTGGTCAAAGCAATCGCTTGTGCACTACACAAGTGATTGCTTTTTTTATATATTGCTGGTATAACTTGCGTCCGTCATTCCGACGGAGGAGACCACTCATGAAGACCAATGTGAAGACTACCCTTCTCACTGCCGCTCTCGTCGCCGTCGCCGGCGCTATCGCCACCCAGGTCAAGAAGAGGGGGGTCCGGAACACCGTCGAAGGCATCAAGGATGGCGGCACCAAAGTGCTCGATGCCGGCAAGAAGTCGATTTTGCAGCTCGTGTCCGACAACACGGACAAGGCGGGCGACGGAGGGTCGATCGAGGGTGTCGGTGGTCAGCTCACCAGCGATACCAACGAGGGCGACCTCGGCGACCGGGCACTGGAACGCGTCGAAGGCTGATCCAGCCCTTCAACGCCAGAACTGCGATCACCTGGTTTCCGCCCCGCTGCGCACATGTTGTGCGGCGGGGCTTTTTCTTTTGTAATCAAAAATTAGGTAAGAGTTGCGTAGCGGTAGCGTCAAAAAGAAAAGAGGTTCACTTGTAGGGAGGAATATATGGCTACGCCACCGTCACCTCGTTTCACCTGGCTACAGCAGCTCATTATTTACGTCTTGGTCATTCTTTTCATTCTTTCTGCCTATGACAAATTTGCAAAGGCAGACTTTTGGGATGACCTAAACAACAAAAAAGTAGTGCCTGAAGCTTCTGAATAATTATAGCCAACAAAAACTATCTGGGTTATTTCTTTGTTAGCCACCGTCGCCAAACGGTATCTATCAAAGCAATACACTCATGCCACTCACGCTGCGCCTTTCTTGGGCGCAGTTTTCTTTAGGTAAGTTTTGAAATAAGTTCTGAAATATGTACTCGTTCTTGCTCTCCGGTATCTCGATGACGAATAGTGACCGTGTCCTTAAGGTTTGGATTTTCTTCACCCAAGGTATCGAAGTCAATTACGATACAGTATGGTGTTCCGATTTCATCCTGGCGACGATATCGCTTCCCTACGTTTCCGTTATCGTCCCACGCAACATTACCAAATTCTTTTTTAAGAGAGACAAATACCTCTCGGGCTTTGGCGACAAGCTCTGGCTTATTTTTAAGCAGTGGTGAGACAGCTACTTTGTATGGAGCAAGGTGAATTGGAAGTTTGAGGTATGTACGAATTTCTCCGCCCATTTCATCTTCGGTGTATGCTTCAGCCAAGACTGCGGTAAATGCGCGACCAACACCAAACGAAGGTTCAAGAACATGTGGAATAAATGGCACACCTTCTGCTGGTGTATAGCGCATCTTTACTCCACTCGCTTCCTCGTGACTCTTGAGGTCATGGTCAGTACGATACGCAAAGCCAGCCAACTCATCAAAGCCTTTTCCTGGGTAGTTATATTCGAAGTCGATGGTTCGCTTACTGTAGTGAGCTAGGTCATTTTCAGGCACTTCATACTCACGGATGTTTTCGTCCTTGAGGCCAAGGTGTGCATGCCAGGCTTTGATATCAAGATGTAGTTTCTCAAACTCTTCTTGCCAATCTTTCTCTTCGACAAAGTACTCGATTTCCATTTGCTCAAATTCGCGGACACGGAAAAGAAATTCGCGCGGTGCAATCTCATTACGAAATGCCTTCCCTACCTGCGCGATACCAAACGGCAGCTTTGGTGACATTGAATCAACGACATTTTTGAAATTTACGAAAATACCTTGGGCAGTTTCGGGTCGCAGATATGATTTCATATCTCCCTCTGCTCCAACTTGGGTTTCAAACATCAAATTAAAATTTTTGACCTCGCCCCAATCACGTTTCTGACATTTCGGACAAATTATGTCGGCACCTGATTTAAACTTCATTTGGAACTGTTCCAGGGTTAATCCATCAACACCTGTTTTTCCGTTTTCTTTCAACACATGATCAGCTCGATGTCTTGTACCGCAGGCATTACAAACTACTACCGGGTCTGAAAAACCCGCACCAGTATGTCCAGATGCTTCCCACACTTTCTCATTCATCAAAATCGCAGCGTCAAGTCCGTACATATCCTCACGACCATCGACAAACATCTTCCACCACTCTCGCTTAATATTGTTGTTAAGAGCTACACCAAGTGGGCCGAGGTCCCAGGTTCCTTTCAGCCCACCGTAGATTTCGCTACCCTGAAATACAAAGCCACGTCGTTTGCAAAGACTGACAATTTTATCCATCTTATTATCTTGATTTTCTTTCATAGGTTTTACTGCGTAACGAGTCCCCGTTCTTGTGATATTCCTTTAATTTCACTCGTAATTCCCACTACACTAGTCGTAACCAGCGTATTTGTAAAGCGATCGACCGCTGAAAGGTTGAGGGTATTTACAAGGGTTGGAGAAGTACCGATCTGTGAGGTGCTCGGTAAGAAGTTAAGGGCGAACGTAAGTTCTTTGGTGGTGCCGCTCGTAATATCTCCCACACTCCACTCCAGCTGTCTTGAAATTGGATTAAAAGAGACTGTACCTGGTCCAGAGAATTCATTCTGCCATTCAACAAAGGTTGGAAGCGAGGTCGTAACTACGGTATTACGGAGATTATTGGCTCCACCGCCAGCCACCAGCTTTACTTGATAGCGGGTTGCCTGACCTGGTTTTGGTGGTAGTGGTCCCGTCACATGCGACAAGCTACCTTCAATACTCGCAGCTGAAGCATACCGAGCTTCGGCGGTCACTGTACCGACTAATTGTTGTACGGCCGATGGTTCCGAGACTCGCTTGGCATACACATTAACCGCGATATTAAATGAAGCAGTAGTCTGACCAAGCACTGGATCAATCGAGAAGTTAAGATTTCGCACCTGGCCCGCCTGCACCTGACTAAACTCGGGTGTGTTGGAGACATCCCACCGCACCAGGTTCTTGTTTGAGTCATAGAATCCCTGGCGACTTTGGATTGAGTCAGCCTTGAGGGCATTACCAGTTGGCACCACTTCTACGACCATGTCATACACAGGCTCTTTGAGCGTATTTTTAATAGAGACTTGCACCACTGAGCTCTTATCTTCTTCCAAGACAACGGACTTATCGCGGTCTCCAGCAATATCAATATCGACGGCAATAAATGGTTGTTCCAAGACAAACTCCGCTCTAGCTTCGGCTAAGAGTGACCCGACAATAAATTCATTATCGTCACGCGAGGCGCCGGCGGTAAAGTCAACTACGAGACCCTCGCTATTGAGTCCAATGATTGATCCGTTAATGATGATTGTCTCAGTCTCTTCTGGCTTAAGTTCATCAATTTTCCAAACATTTTGATTGTAGAGCGGATCAGGTACGGCTGTTTTGTATGAAAAACCACTTGGATATCGACTGGTAATCAAAACATCTTTTAATACTTTATTGGTATTTGATTTGACCTTAAGCGTAATCTGTACTGGCTGACCAGCAGAAACCCTCCTGACGGAATCCACTTGAAGAATAATTGGCGAAGAGATGATTTGGACATTAAACGGTTCAGCATTTTTATAGAACACTCCGTCAGAACCAACAATCCGATACTCCAATGTAGCCTGAATTTGTGACTGTTGGTTTTCTTTTCCGTATACTGCCACTTGGAGTTGAATATTCCGTGCCTCGCCGGGCCCGAGCATCCCCACGTCTATGCGTTCTTCGTAAAGATTTTTAACTGGCTCAGTGACAGACCGCGTCCCTTCAGGGTATTTCACAATCAGCGAGGCTCCTTCAATTGCCACGGAGTTTTGATTGGTAACACCAATCTGAAATGAGACTGTTTCCCCACCACTAATATTGTTGTTGCCAGCAATATTAAAGGCGATATTATCGCCGGAAATACGATTATTTCCAAAGTAGAAGTATGCCGCTGAACCCGCTGCTACTAAACAAAAAATTATCAGGCTAGCAATCAAAACGAATTTTCGGTACCGGTGTGGTTGCTCGCTCTGATTAAGAAACGCTGTCTCATCGTCTGCCGGTAAGTCCCAGGTTGCGGAAACCGCCAGCGGATCATCTTCAAGTTGATGACGCTCTATACCATTATCAACAGGACCACGGGCATACAATCGCTTTCGAAGCTCATCAAGTTCTCGCTGGTCACGAATATCGGACATGCCAGTAGTATACCACCACTCTTTTCTAGAGATGACTGAGTGATACTGCCTTTTCAATAATCGGTGCCAGGACCTTCTCGGTAGTAGTATCAATAGTTATCTTGGCTAACTCAGTAATGTCTATATCGACGATTTCGGGCAATACCCGGGCATCTACATATCCTAATTCTCGCAGTATCCGGACCATAATAATGTGCTCAACCGTACTGCGGGTACCAACGTCTTTGGCCAAGACACGAAGCGAGACTAAGAAATAATCGAACAATACTGGGAAGGCTTCTTCCCCACCATAAAATCGACGTAAAAATTTTGTAATAGCAACAACACTTCCGCGCGCTGCTTTATCAGACGCAGACATGAAAAAATTTTCTCGTGACTCAATACTACCAACCTTCCAACTACTCTTACCCTTAACAAGCGAGACTCGAACGTAGGAAAAGTCTTGTAGTGCCATCCGTTGGCGAGAACGTTCTTCGCGTACACTCTTAGCTTCCGCATACAACATACCTGCTTCACGGGTGAATAAGAGATATGAACGATCTGCGGTGTTTCGATTGAATGTACCACATATAATCGCTTCAGTCGTATATGTCTGATATGCCATATTACGCGGTTATAAAAAAGCGATTAACTTCTTCTCCTTGCACAAAATACCCCTCACCGTACAAGCAAGTACGACTCGAAGTATTTTGTTGGTGTTCATCGTTTCTCATCTTTTTTCTAACCGCTTTGTCAGTGGTTATTTATTTTTTGTTATTGAGAAAATAAATTGTTCAGTATCAGTCGCTACCACTTCCCCATCAGTATCAGCGAAGATAAGTTCACTTGCACCAACTGTCTTTACCAGCATGTCGTGATAGGTCTCAATGGCAGTTCGGCCAGGATGTGAAGTACTGATGGTAAGGACAATTGCATCCTGGGGCGCAAGACCTTCGGTCTTGCGCCGTCCCTGCACTGCTCGCATCAGTTCACGCACATTTCCTTCGGCAATAAGTTCTGGGGTAAGAACAGTATCAATCGAAACAGCATCTCCAACGATGTACTTCTTGGCATTCATCTCATCCAAAACAATTATTCTCAGTTTTTCAGAAATATCAGAACCGGTGACACTCATGATAGGTTGTCTTACCTTAATATTTGCTTTTGTTCGAGCATCAAGCGCTTTCGCTACGATATCTCGCACAATGTTCATGTCTTTAATTACTTCTTGTGGGACCAGGGATGTCTCTGGCCACTTTTCAAGATGGACGCTCTCTGTATCACTATCCTCTTTTACCTGCTGCCACAGGTACTCGGCGTAGAATGGCATCACTGGAGCCATTACTTTAGCAAGATCTCTGAGGACATAACGAAGAGTTGCAATTCCATTAGTCCTATCATCTACGTTATCCCCCTTTAGCCTGTCCCGACTTCGTCTGAGGTACCAAGTTGAGAGATCATCAATGAAATCTGTGATTGGTCGGACGGCTTTATCAAGTTCATAGCCCTTGTAGCCTGCAGTCGATTCGTTTACAAGTTCTTGTAAACGAATGAGTATCCATCTATCAAGAATATTCGTAGAAGTAGTATCAGCTTTTGTACCATCCCTTACCATCTGAAACATCTCAAATACATTATGTAGCCGTCCGATATTCTTGCGCTGTAGTTCGAGTACTTCTTTTTCTGAGAAGTTGAGGTCTTCTCCCTTTACAATCGGGGCTGAGAGCAGATAGAAACGCATAGCGTCTACTCCGGTACGATTGGCCAGCTCCATTGGGTCGGGGTAGTTTTGGAGTGACTTACTCATCTTCTTGCCATCCTCCGCGAGTGTGAGTCCATTTACCACTACATTCTCAAACGGACTCTTTCCAAAAAGTGCTACTCCAAGAACAATCAATGAATAGAACCAGCCACGGGTTTGGTCGAGTCCTTCAGCAATAAAGTTGGCTGGGTAACAGGTTTTGAGAAACGCTTCAGGATTTTCTCCCATGAAGTGATGCTGAGCGTACGGCATCGATCCACTCTCAAACCAACAGTCAAACACATCTGGCACACGTTCGAGCTGTACGCCATTTTCAAACAACGTAATGTTATCGATGTACGGACGGTGGAAGTCGAGTTCAAAGTGGTCGTTGTGTGGGAAAGGTGTGAAATCAATCTCGTGGAGACTACCAGTTTTAATATCACCTTCGGTATCCCAGCCTTTGACAATATCTTTATCAGAGACTCCTTCAGCTCCCCACTTCAAAAGGCGAAGTGGTAAACCATGTGAGACAAACAAAATATTTTTGCCTTGGTGTTTTGCTTCAACCTCAAATAGTACTTCGAGCATTCGACGCTTAATCTGCTGCCAACTTTCTCCACCCTCTTGATGAGCTGTCATTTTCTTATCTGGGGGGAGTCCGTCACGATAGGCATACCATTCTTCAACCGGACGACCCTCTAATACTCCGCCTTCATTTTCACGCAATCTCTCATCGACGATTACTTGCTCAGGAGAAAGACCAAGTGTCTGTGCTACTAACGCGGCCGTATCTTTCGTTCGCTTAAGTGGCGAGACATACACAAGATCGATTTGTTTATCGGCTAGTTCAGTGATAGTGGCTGCTACCTGCTCCTTCCCTCTTTCAGTCAGGGTATATGGATCTGATGGAGATGAACTTAGAATGTGGTTGATGTTATGTTCTGCCTCACCATGACGCATCATGAAAAAGCGGTTGTTGTTTTTTGGTACATATGCCTGAAGTTCAGCTAGTGATCCGAATACCTTATAAGACTTCGTTTCAGGATTTCGCCAGATCGGAAGCGGTGCACCCCAATAACGCTGACGAGAAACCGCCCAATCGCGAGCTCCCTCAAGCCACTTCCCAAAGCGATTGCTTCCCACATGGTCTGGGACCCAATTCACGGTATTATTTGCTGCAAGCAAATCATCTTTAATGGCTGGAACATTAACGAACCACGATGTAGTCGCGTAATTAAGAAGTGGTGTATCACAGCGCCAACAGTGCGGGTAGCTGTGGGTGATATTTTCTTTTTTTACAACCACTCCCTTGGCCTGCAAAAATCGCAACACTTCAATGTCGGTATCTTTATGATCGACCTCCGCTTTATCGTCGTCCTTTGGCTTCACCAGACGACCGGCAAAATCGGTGACGAAGTCTTTAAAGCGCCCTGCCTCATCAACGTGATGGAAGATTGGTACGCCATGGGCTTGAGCCAGCTTCATGTCGTCATCACCATAGGCTGGTGCAATATGTACCGCACCAGTACCGTCCTCTCCTACTTCGACATAGTCAGCATGACGAATAACCCAACCGTTCTCAGCTCCTTCAAGTTGCTGTTCTTGGATATACGTAAATGGTGGCTGGTATCGCTTTCCAACTAAATCACTTCCTTTCATTTCTTCTACCACCTCGTGAGCGATATCACCTAGTTGGGCTAGTCGGCCTTTGGCTAAGATGTAATATTCACTCTCAACTTTTACCTTTACATAGGTAATGTCGCTATGCACCGCAGCTGCGATATTTCCTGGCAGGGTCCATGGCGTAGTCGTCCAAACAAGGAGACTCGTGTCAGTTGCATTACCTGAATCATCTAAGAGTGGGAGCTTCACAGTCACGGCAATATCTTTGATGTCTTTGTATCCTTGGTTTACTTCAAAGTTAGAGAGCGTCGTCCCACAGCGTGGACACAAGTGCATAGTCTTGAACCCTTCAAATACCAATCCCTTATCATGAAGTGACTTAAACACCCACCACACACTTTCGGTATAGGTACTATCCATCGTCTTGTAGTCGTCAGCCATATCAACAAACCGACCCATTCGGGGAATAATCTCTCGCCAATCGTCAGCGTAGCGCATCACTGCACCGCTCGCTTTTTCGTTAAAATTCTTCACGCCGTACTCTTCGATGTCACGCTTGGTACCAAGTCCAAGTTCTTTTTCTATCAGGTTTTCAAGTGGCAAACCGTGACAGTCCCACCCCCACTTTCGTGCGACCTGATAGCCATTCATCGTCCAAAAACGCGGAATAGCATCTTTGATGGTTCCAGCCAAAATATGCCCATAGTGTGGTAGACCGGTGGCAAAGGGTGGTCCATCATAAAAAACAAATTGTCCTACCGGCGCGGCGCCAGCTGGTGTCTCTAACGTCTTATTAAAAATATCTCGCTCTCGCCAAAACGTGAGCATAGCTTCTTCACGAAGTGCAACGTCACTTTTTGGGACATCAGACACCACTTCAACTGTGTCATTTTCACGACCATGTATTTTGTTCATATATAAAACTAATTAATGTATATCAGACATTCCTAAAAGTGCTATGCCGGCGAACTTCGCTCATCACACCACTTTTAGAGCTATGGTGTATCAGACCACGTTCAAATAGTACCACCCTTTCTAGATTTGGGAACCTTTTAGATACTTGTGTTTATGAATGCTTGCATTACCAAAAAAGAAGAGTATTATCGTCAGTCGCACTACATCACTTGATACTTGCAGGGGGACAAACCATGGCAAATACTCGTAAACGTAAAGATGTTCTTTGTATCCGCTGTTCAGACAGTCGTAGTCGACTGCCGAGAAAGCTCCGATTTCTTCAATGGTTTAACTGGCTGCCGTGGCTGCCGTTTGTCTCAGTACATGAGATCCGTAAGCCTGGTGGCGTAACAAATACCTACTATCGGGCTCGCAACACCAAACAGGAATTGCCGCTAGAGAAGTTTAAAGCGCTTCTGATCGAAAACATCGATGTGATGGTGAAGATTAAGGATGTGAACGAAATTGTGATCATTTCTCACAATCTTTGCGGCGCGGCAGATGCTCTGGGTTTTACCTGTGAGGATACTCTCCAATCAAATATTGACTTCGTTCAAAAAATCAAAGAACTTTATCCCACAGTTAAGATCACGGTACTGCATGAGACTCATTCGGCGTCTGGACTCTGGCATTACGGACATCGTCTAGTCCTTACATTGTAAGGGTTTCACCATGATGCCAAGGCGGCGCAGCAATGCGCCGCTCTTTTTCTTTTACCTATCCCCCGAATCTATCATTACATTGTTGCCATGACTCACTTTGAGGAGTATCATGCGCATCTAAAAATTACATATGTCAGAAAATAATCAAAATGGTCTTGCTATCACGTGCGTTGATGCTCGCCTGCACCGTTATTCAATTACTCCGCAAGTTGCAGCGTTACTCGGTGTCGATAATGTGTACGTTCGAACATTAGTCGGCCCAGAATCACGCATTTTAGGGGGTGAGCAAAGTGTTCACTTGCAATCACTCCGTTTATCAATGACCGATCTTGTACCACTAAAGAACATTAAAAAAGTAGCTGTTATCGGTCATTGTGATTGTGCTGGACATCCAGTTTCAGATCAACAACATGAAAAGGACTGTGTGTCTGTTATCACAGTATTACGAGAATTTTTTCCGGAACTTGAGTTTGTACCAATGATTGCTAGTGAGGCTGAAACTGAAAGACCTTGGAACGTTAGAATAATTGGCTCGTAGTTCACAATGACAGCGTATACCCAAAGGCACACGCTGTTTTTTGTAAAAAGAAAAAGCCGGTTCTCCCCGAAGGGAAAACCGGCCACGCCTAGGCGTATTAGTTTGAAGGGTGCCGAGAGGAGTGTTAACCCTCCTTCGGCTTTGCCAGCTGTAGGTGAAGTGCCTCGCGCGTACTCCAGGGACCACAGAAGCCGAGAGTGACAATCGCCACCCAGGCAGTGACCGGCAGCACGAGTTCGAGACCAGGGATGTTCTCCTTGGCAATTACTGCTGCCAAGACGACGCCGATTGCACCAACCTGCCGAACTGAGGCGATGTATCGAGCCATTCTCATCGTGACCTGCTTGAGCGCCATGGGAATGGCAAGGCCCAAAAAGGCTGATGGGTACCTGACGAAGATCAGCAACACGGCTGACAAAACGCCAAACATCCAGAAGTCCCAGAAGGGACCCCACTCGACAAGACTGCCGCCCAACACGAAGATGGGAGGAATGAACAGCCGTTCAATCTTCTCATCGTACGCGTGCTTGCCATGTTCGAAGTGTTTTTCAGCCACGAGTATGAGCCCGGCCCCAAAACACCCAAGGAAGACGTTGCCACCAAGCCAGCTCGTCAGACAAAACGCCGCGGCTTGTGCAAGCACAAAAGCCCAGATGTCGTAGAAAACTGCATCGGAAGCCTCGGTGGACTCTTCCTCGTTCGGTTCACTCTTGCTCTTGAGCTTGAGAATATCCCGAATGGTGGCATCGTTACCCTGCACTTCGATTTCGCGGAACACTTGAAGGATGTACAGGGCCAAAGCCCCAGCAAAGCCCCCAACGAGAGCCCAGCCCACCTTAGCGCCGAGAAAACTTGCTGACTCAGCACTGAACACAGCGCCGAATCCATCTTCATATCCCCAGACCCGAACCAGCGTACCAGTAACGGCCATGGGGAGGAATGTTGCAAGCACCAGGAGCGCACCAGTGACATCAGTCAGTCCACTTTCGGTGAGGACAATATCCCGAGCACGAGGCACAAACCAGGTAAGAGCAACCATGATCGGAATCAGGGCTGCTGGATCTGTCGAAGCCAAGATGGCACCGGTCATAATTGCCGAGACAGCTGACACCTCGATTCCAAGAAGTGGCCCGAGGATGTAATATTGGCCGACGGCAAACAGGAACGCGGTTGCGAGCAGAGTCACCACACTGAGGAGTGAGGTCACCAGCAGGGTCTTCATGAAGTCGGAGATCTTGATGCTCAGTCCCGTTTTCAAGAGAACACTAGTGGCAAAATAGACCAGCGCACCCACAACCACTTCACGGAGTGATTCCATGTATGTTGCAAGGATGATGCCGAAGATGAGGAAAAGCATTTCCCGAGGGAAGATGGTTCTCCTTGCAAGCACGACACCAGCGATGATGCTAAACGCAATTGCGCCAAGAGCTCCCACGTAAGGAGCAACGTGCCCCTCGGTTCCCTCATGGAGACTGTGCGTGAACGCAGAGCCGAACTGGCGGAGCCAGATCGTAATGCCGACTGCGATCACAATCAGCAGATACGGTTTGATTTTTGCAAAGCTCATGGCTTTACCCCTTTTCGATTTTGATGAACTTGAGAACAGTCACCCACAAATGTGGCACCCTCATACAGTACACAAAAAACCTTATTTGTCAAACTTTTTTTGAGCTTTTTATAGATTACATCCGCTCTGGAGCTTTGATACCAAGTGTCCACAAACCATTTTTGAGGGTAGTAGCGACAGCTTTAGCGACAGCCGCTTTGTATGTAGCATATTCATCAGAGGCATCAGCGATTTTCTCATGCGCATAGAAAGAATTGAACTCCCCTGCTAGTTCAGTGAGATACCCAGTGACTTTGTGCGGAGCGCGATCAGCTAATGCACTTATGATAACGCTCGGAAATTGCGCGAGCAACTTTTCTACCGCATACGCACTAGGTGGTACAACCTGGATACTTGGAAACACACCAGCTTCTTTGGCTTTATCGAGCACTGACTGAATGCGAGCGTAGGTGTATTGCAAGTACGGACCTGAGTCTCCTTCAAATGAGAGGGCGCTATCTTTATCAAAAACTGAGTTTTGGAGAATGTTTCCTCTAAGCGTTGCATACTTGATTGCGGCGATTGCGATGTCACGCGACAATTCCATATCTTCAAGACCACTACTTATTTTCATCTTCTCAAACGTAGCCCCAGCCACTTCGTCAATAAAATCAATTGCTGCAATCACATCCCCTGTTCTCGAAGACATTTTTCCTGATGCAAGCCGCACCGTTCCATGTCCGATATGTTCTGTTTTAGCTGCAAGACCCGGATACACTTCCCCCATCGCAGAGAGGAGAACCTTGAAGTATTCAGTGATTTCATTTGCAGTTGAAATAACTGAGTGATCATATTGACCAAGACGTTCTTCTTTTAGTTTTGCAAGCGCAAGTTCTTTTGCTTCATAGGTCGGAAGTCCCTCCTTGTTTAAAAAGACGCGAGTATGAAGCCCTTTTGACTCGCCATCATAAATCCGAGCTCCGTCACTTTCTAAGAAGATTTCTGGATTATTAAGTACAAGCTCCTTCCCTCTTGGACCAGCTTCACTTTCAAAAAAGTACTCATCAAATTTAGTATCAACGAGCGCATAAATTGTCTCAAAGTACTCAAGGGAAACCGTTCGTCCAGCATCATAAAGCGTATTAATGGTACTGTCTTCTTTACTATATATTTTTTTATTTATATCTCGTATCGCGAGAGCAGCCACTTCGTCTGTTTTATAGATGGTTGCACCAAGGGCATAAGCTCTCCCAAGATCTCTAGCCGAAAAAGTGCTTTCCGGAGTAAGTCCAAGCTGTTGCATCCCGTAGATGGCATGAGCCACATGAAGTCCAACATCTCCCTGATAGTTCACTCGCTTTGTGTCGGCGCCATTCATCATGAAAAGTCGGGCGATACTTTCACCCACAGCATTCGTGAAGAGATGCCCAATATGAAATTCCTTAAATGGATTTGGGTCGGTGTATTCAACCACCACCTTCTTTCCTTTCCATGACTGATTACGACCCCACGCTTCTTCATTTTGAAGAATTGTATTAAGTGTATCGGTGAAAACTTCACGAGATACAATGAAGTTAAGAAAACCAGGACCAGCGACTTCAATCGACGCAACGTGCGGGATGGTACCTTCAAGCGCCGCGAGTAATTGCTCGGCAATTACTCGCGGCGCTTGGCCGGCTTGTTTTGATGCCGCCATAGCTACATTAGAAAAATAATCAGCGTGCGCAGATTTATCAGTTGGATAATCCACCACAAAATCTACCGCTTCAATTCCCAGGCTCTTGAGCGCGTCTGTGATAGAGTGTCTAATCGTCTCCTTCATGTGTGGGTACAATAACGGATTATTTGATCAATGTCACGGGGGAGCCTTTACCGCCGACATCAACATAGGCTGTTGAGCGACCCAGCACCTGCCCTCTCCCTGTCTCTACGCTACACCGCCATAAACCATCTCCAACGTTACTAATTGTTGTATACCCGCGGTACCCTCCCTTATTGGTACCAGCAATTGGATACTTGATTCTAGCTCTATCCACCCATGTTCCATTTTCATCTTTATACTCCCAGCGATGATAGATATCTGTATGGAGCTTAGCCGGAGCATATACCCGAGCAAAACAAGAAAGGGTTGGCGCGGTTGGATGCAGTGATTCTTCCATAAATGGCAGCTGTCGCCACCACGCTTGTGGCTCAGTCACTACCCGATACACGCCTGACTCTGGCCCGGTAACACTATGAGCCATCGTGAGCTCGGTGAGTGAGAGTGGGATAGGAGGAAGCACGCCTGTGAAATACAAAATATGAAGCGTTGCATAAATAGAACCGATAACAAGAATGACGCGACGGGTATTAGCCCGCATATAGTTAGGAACAATTCGGTATAACATCTGAATGACAATCGTCACCCACACCAAAGCAACTACACCACTCAAGACAAACATAAGATCTCCCATGGCTCCAAACACAATTGGGAGTACTAGCACGATGTATGAAAAGAGACCGATGAAGTAGAGTGCCAAGTGATACACCAACCGATCCGACCGTTTATGTACTAACTCGTTACCAAAAATAACCGAGAGAATAAGGAGAAGAAACGGTGCACTGGTGACCCAGTCTCCACTTCGTCCGTAGAAAATGAGCATACCTGAGAGAAGACCTCCAAATGAATACTGCATCACCCCAGGCATAAACCGGCGAAGCGTTCGAGAAAATTTCTCTCCCCACCTCTCAGCCACACCGGTATAAAACAGCAAGAGCGAAATAGACGCTAAGGTTGCGTAGCCAAGAAGAATCAAGTTGTCAGTCAAATTATCAACTTGATTCAACAAAATTAAGTCAGTACAAAAACCTAGTACAAAAGAGAGCGTCAGCCAGTGCTTCTTTATTTGTTTCTTTGCTTTTTGCCAAACGGTTGGTTGCATTCCCTTTATCATAACAGAAGAAGCGCCAGCGTAGCTGGCGCTTCTTTACACTAACGTTGTTCCTCTTCTTGTCTCAGAAGGGCCAATTCCTTCATCAGTCGAACAATTTCTCCAAGGAGAACGACCATCGCTTTCTCTCTCGCTAGTGGTGCATCTGGGTTTTCAAAATATTCTGGGTACTGTTCTTTTAAGACAGCTTCAGCTGTGGGACTCGTGATAGTACGAAGTTCATCAATACGTTTGGTAGTTTCTCTTACTCTTGTACTAGTCGTATTACCTGGGGCTTCAACATGCGACAAAGATACCTGTGTCAGGGTGGGAGTTTTTGTATCGTTTGTTGTACCGAGAGTTGCTCGCCAAGTGAAAGAAGTACCCTCAAGAGCAAGTTCTTCAAATGTCTCAGGTGAAAAAGGAACAAACGTAACACCTCCATCAATACTGTACTCATAGGCAACACTGGTATCGGCAGGAATAGTTACGCTTGGAACAAACGTGGTAAAGCGACGCTTCGTATCGAAGGTTCTTGTCTCACTTGTGTATGTGAAGGAAGACTGATATGGACCGTTATATACAACCTTAGAAACTTTTGGTGAAGTGCTTGTGTCATCAGTCTCAAGCTCAACCCGATACTGAAGCCATGGATTTGAGCCAAGGGCATTTAGCGTACAGCTAGTGTAGCTGACGCAAGTGGTCCAACTGCTCCACTCGCCCATAATATCTGGTGTGCTAATTTGAATGTAGTCAATTTCAAGAGTGGTAGCATCAAGTTCAGTACCTGAATTACTATAGGTATACGCATCAACTAAGATCATAGAGAAGGGTTGTTGCGCATCAAAAGTTATGGTCTGCCACTCATCAGTAGTTGCCTGTTTGGAAACATAGAACTCGAATTCATCAGTAGCTAGCCCAATATCCATCAAATCAGTTGATCGATTAAGTACCCTGTACCGCATGGTAACGACAGAACCAGATTGAAAATAATTATCAGCAAAACTGGTATCAATACCGAAATATGAATATTCAGGAGAGCCTAACGGTTCACCACTAAGACGAAGGACACCATTAGTTGCAGTAGCAGTTTGCCAATTATACGCTGAACCATAGCCATAAGGATCGGCAGTATAGCTATCAATGGTATTGAGTTCATCCTGCCACACTGCGTTAGTTGTACCGGTACGGTATGAGAGCATTATTGAATGATCGTCAGTCGTTGAAGCAGTGACAGAAAGGGATGTGGTAGGAGTAGAGGCGATAAGGCGGGGGCTACCAAGATATGTACCGTCTGAATTATAAACACTTGGAGAAATAACAGAGAGACCATTAGAAGTGCTCACATATAACCAATCGTCTTCAAGAAACGAATGGTAGACCGAATTGCTTACCAATGAAGGATTGCTGCTAACTCCATATTGAGCCACTAAAGTGTCATCTGTGGGACTTATAGTTCCTTGGGTATTTATAACAGAGACCCCTATCCCACTTACATAGAGATAGTCATCATCGAGAAATACGTGGTTAACGTAATTCTCTAAAAGAGGAGGAGTACTTCCTTTATCGTAGCGAGTGACTAACGTATCATCTGCAGGATTATCGAAAGTTCCTTGCGTATTAATTACCGTAAGTCCATCACTTGCTACATACAATAGATTCCCATCCAAAAAAGAAAAATCTATTCTGTTTGTGGGTAAAGATGGAGTACTTCCGGTGTAGTAGCGAGTTACATACGTATCATCTGCAGGTGAAAGGGTTCCTTTAGTATCAATCACTTCCACTCCCCCATATGAATTGAGGTAGAGGTAATTACCATCACGAAATGCCTGTGTAACCCGGGAATTAGCGAGGGACGGTGTACTACCTGTGTCGTACCGGATAACGAGCGTATCATCAGCTGGTGAGAGTGTACCTTGCGAATTTATCACATTAAATCCGTTGGAGGTGCTGATATATACCAGATTACCCTCTTTAAACGCATGGCTTGTACAGCCTGTACTGATAGAAGGACTACTTGTATTGGAATACTTCACAAGAAGAGTATCATCAGAAGGGTTGGTTGTACCCTTTGTATCAACGACATGGAGACCACCGCCTCCGCCGCCACACCATACACTCATATATAGTAAATCACCTTCTTTAAAAGCATTATAGACAAAATTATCACTCAACGCAGGTGAACTTCCTGTATGGTATCGAGCTACGAAAGTATCGTCGGAGGGGTCAGATGTGCTCTTCGTATCAAAGACGTATACCCCAGCATTTCGGGTACTTATATAAACTAACCCATTTTCAATGAAGGAATGCGTGATGTAGCCGTAATCATCCGGTAATCCTGGATTCGTTGTCTTAGTATACGCATACCCTTTACTTATTTCTATTCCTCCATCTTGAAGAAAACTAGTCATCGCAAAGTAGTTTGACTTATTATTTCCAACGGAAAAATCTTCAAGAGTATCATCACTTGTGGAGGCGGTAGATGTAAGCGAGACTGGTGCTTCACTAAAATCCCAGGTGGTTGTCTCGGTCGCAGTCACGGCAGATGAAAGTTGTAAAAAAATTATAGGAGTGAGAATAAGTACCAAAAATAGCGCGATCTTAGCTCGACGCTCTTTGAGAACAATGGTATAAGGAGTGAAAATAGACCGTGACATACCTGATAATTAAAATCCTTGATGGAAAAATCGTAAACACATACCAGGATGTCCAAACTTATTTATAGCCTCATCAGTAAAGCAGTCAGTTGGTGAAAGAGGTGTCCACTCTTCAGTTGCAGCTGGAACACCACTAGTTACCGTTGTTCGCGATGATTCTGGCAACGATTCACTATCATTTGCCTGTTCTACGAGGATGGTAGATGAGGTACTGGTAGTGGTTGCTATGTTAGCACTACTACTTGCAGTGGTGGTTGAAACAGTGCCGACTGTTTCTCCAGCAGTGTCTACTTGAATTTCTTTGGAAGGAATTTCTGGTAAAGCTTGCGGTTCAGGATCATTGGAAGCAAAAACTGTCACGATAAAGAGACTAGTCGAAACTAGCATGCCAAGCAATACCGGAAGACGAGTCACATATTGCAACATATGTGCTTATGGTAACACGTACACTCAGGGTTTTATCAGACTAGACAAATCTTTCTGGAACCGGAAATGCCTCACAGAGAGCTTGTACTTCTTTTTGAATAGCTATTTTTGCCTCTGCATCATCTTTAGCCCGCATCGTTGCAATCATAAGTTCAGCTAACTTGGTTGCCTCCGCTTCTTTCATTCCGCGCGTAGTCATGGCTGGTGTACCAAAGCGAATGCCAGATGGATCCATCGCTGTACGCGGTTCATCAGCAATCATATTTTTATTAAGGGTAATCCCTACCTCATCAAGTACCATCTCGGCTTCTTTACCGGTAATACCAAGTGACCCATACACATCAGCGAGTAGTAAATGATTATCAGTCCCGCCGCAAAGAAGTCGGATTCCTTCTTTTTTAAAGACCGCTTCCATAGCTTTGGCATTTTTAAGAATCTGGACCGCGTACTCTTTAAAGTTTGGGTGCAATGCTTCTTGAAACGCTACCGCTTTAGCTGCAATCACATTCATATGTGGTCCACCCTGCATCCCCGGGAAGACTGCCTTATCAATTCGCTTGGCGAGCTCTGCATCTTCCCGCACCACAATCATCCCGCCCCGCGGACCTCGTAGTGACTTGTGGGTAGTCATAGTCATCACGTCAAAACCATAATCAAACGGATTCTTCAGTACCCCACCGGCAATGAGTCCGGTGATATGCGCAATGTCAGCCACGGTATATGCGCCAACTTCTTTAGCAATCTCTACAAATTTGGCGTAATCAAGCTCGCGAGAATAGGCAGAAAAACCAGCTAAGATAATCTTTGGCTTGTGTTCGAGCGCCATCTGACGTAAGTGATCATAGTCAATTTCTCCGGTATCAACGTCTTTCATCTTATATCGGACAAAGTTGAACACTTTATTGATAGCCGTTGTCGGGTGGCCATGAGTGAGGTGTCCGCCGTGAGAGAGATCCATTCCAAGTACGGTATCTCCCGGCTCCATCAGGGCAAAGTACATCGCAACATTTGCTGCTGCTCCACCAAGTGGTTGGACATTGGCGTACTTCGCCTTAAAGAGTTGCTTCGCTCGTTCAATCGCAAGCGTTTCAATGACGTCGGTAAACTGCTGACCACCATAGTATCGCTTGCCTGGGTAGCCTTCAGAGTATTTATTAGTAAAGACAGAACCATTCGCTTCACGCACGGCCTTACTCGCGTAGTTTTCGCTTGGGATTAATTCGATTCCTCGTTGCTCACGCAACTCTTCACCCATAAGAGCCTGATAGATGGCGTCGTCTTGCTCTTTAATGTAGGTATATTCGTTCATGATTAAAATAATTAAGGTAAATAAGAAATTCAGAGATGAACGAATAGCGTTAGATCATAGGGATTTTATTATAAAAACAGTATATCACAAAAGGCCGGAGCTTCGCTCCGGCCTTTTAGCCTTATTTCTATGAATTAGTACTTCGATTAGCGTGAATATCAGCGTGGAAGCCTCCCACCACTGCCATTTCAGCCTTGATTGGTGGATGTGCCTCGTAGTCATGGAGTGTCACATGTTCTGGGCGGAATGATTCAAGTGAGGTCACCTCATCACTAATAGTTACCTTCGGAAACGCAAATGGCGCTCTAGAGATTTGTTCTTTCGCTTGTTCGATGTGGTTTTCATAAATGTGAACATCGCCGAAGGTGTGAACAAACTCGCCAGCCTCGTAGCCAGTAATTTTAGCGAGAATCATGGTGAGAAGCGCATAACTTGCAATGTTAAACGGCACCCCAAGGAAAATGTCAGCGGACCGCTGGTAGAGCTGGAGACAGAGCTTCCCTTGGTTAATATTTACCTGGTACATATTGTGGCAAATTGGAAACCGCGCGGCTTCGCCAGGACGCGCCATCGCATAGAGGTATTCGGGGTTCCAACTTGTCACAATTGCGTTGTGACAATTTGGATCAGCTTTAATTTCATCTACCACCCACTGCAATTGGTCAACACCTCCCCCATCTTTTCGTGGCCACTTACGCCACATTTCACCATAGATGTGTGGTAACTCACCATGTTGCGCAGCATATGCATCATCAGTCAAAATCTTTTCGATGAATTCATCTTTGGTGAGTTCTGGCCAACCCTGCGCTTCTCGCTTGTCATTATAGATACGGAACGGATAATCGTTCCAGATATTTACCTTATTATCTACCAAGTACTTGATATTGGTCTGCCCAGAGAGAAACCAGTACAACTCATGGAGCACTCCCTTCCAATACACTTTCTTCGTCGTAAGAAGCGGCAACCCTTCGCTCAAGTCATATCGCATTTGTTTTCCAAACAAACTGTACGTGACATCTTTTGACTGCGCATCAACCTGCTTACTTCCTTTTTCTAGAATCTCTTGTACCAAATCAAGATATTGATACTCTGGGTGTTTATTCATAATGCTTTGTAATTTTATCTCTGGTAAGTGTATAAGGTTGGTAGTTACATATTACCAGTTCCAGGAATTTCGCCTAGGAAAGGGCAAAATTCGGAACTAAATTCGCAATAGTCGCTACGCTCGTTTGCTCATTTAATACGTGTTATTTTTTATCGCTAAAATGATCTGAATTTTTACTATCGTACCGCCCTACATCTTCGTAACTTTTTGAACAGGGTGAAGACAGTTTAGCAAAAATAAGCTGAGCAACCTCCATCCCTGGACGAAGAATTATCGGAATATTGCTACTATTTACGAGTTCAAACGTCGGATAAAATTTGTGTCCTGGATTAAACAACATAGCGGTGTTATGTACCACGAGTCCTATTCGAGCCAAACTGCTCTTTCCCGAAAGAAGAATGAGATGCTCAAGATCGACACCGATAAACTCTTTTTGCTTCCCGAGTACATTCTCTCCTGGATGAAGCACAAACTCCTCTCCGTCTGGAATAATTATTTTGCGAGTCTTAGGAAAAATTTTACGCGCCGGGTCAGAAGCTTCGATTTGGTGTCGGTCAACGATTTCAAACTCATTCCCAAGCGTTACATCATAACTAGCAAGCTGAAGTTTTCGCTCGTCAAACGGCTCTATTACCACTGCGCCACTGGCAACCGCTGCTTTTATATCTACATCAGAAAGAAACATGGCTATTGTATTTTATGTTTAAACTCTTGTAACACATCTTCTGAAAGCAATTCATTAAATACCACGTCACTAAATAACTGAGCTTTGATTCCAACCTCACGTGCTGACTCAACGTTCTTATCTTCATTGTCTACAAAACCAACTTCAAAGGGTTCCACATTCAATTTTTCCAGTACAGCTCTAAAGTAGTCAGGATTCCCTTTCTTAACTTTTAAGTCGGCTGAGAAAAAGTATCCGTCCAACATATCGCCAAGGATCGTTTCAATTTTTCGACTTCTATAATGTTCATTGTTTGAAGCCAAGTAACACTTGATTCCTTTTTCTCGATAGCCTTGGATTTCCTCTAAAAAATCTTGATCTAAAACTACATCTTCGAACCAATAGTCCATGAAGTCATCGACCGAACCTTGCCAGCCCCATGATTCTAAAAATGGCACGAGTTCTTCTCTGAGGTCTTTTGCTCCTTCTTGGCATGCACCGAACGGACCTTTAAAGAATTTCAATACATCTTCAATCGGAACATTATGTTCACGAGAAAACTTCTCACTAAAAAATTCCCCTTTCTTAAGAACTACTCCATCAGCATCAAATAATAAAACTTTCATACTTATTCAATGACAAAAATTCTATCGGTGCCGTAGTAGTCGGGCCAATTGGCATTATAAAAAGAGAACATACGAGCCAAACGATCTTGATCAAGCTCAATAATTTCTAACTCTGCCATTAACTCGTCAATCTCTGCGCGCACAGTATCCGCTAGTGCTTCATCATGGACGATCTTCTCTACTTCCGCCACGTAGCCATACCCAGCGTTTTTATCAAGTGATACACTCGCTCCTTTATACGCATACTCTTCTCGCTCCCGCGACCATTTCGCCTGGTAGGTGAAGCCGGCATTTAAGATACGCTCGTCAAGTTCATCAAGGGTAACGGCTACTGGTTCTTCAAATTCCATCCGCTTTATAGTATTGGCGCTAGTACCTTCATCAATTGAAGCCTTGACCACGAGCAACACCTCCCCATCACGCTGCCTGCTACGGATTGAAAACTCAGCACCACGATCAATTGTCACTTTTAACTTAGCCTGTGTCTCTTCATCAAACAAGTCCTTCACGGCTTCGTACAAGTCCTCCATCGCCCCACCCTCAAAGTAGTGATTGAGTTGTTTGTTAGTGCTGATACAGACACACTCCGGGTCGAGTGCACACATCTTCTCTTTTAACCTGTCGGCCGTTGCCTGGTCTCCGAGTAAGCTTTTTACCTCAATTTCAAAGTGTGACATATAGCAAGAAAATTAGTAGTTTTATTATACTGCCCTCACCGTCAGTCCGACAAAAGACAGTTCTACATGTGTATGGCATAATTGCTTGAGCAAACGAGCACGAAGTGCGACTATTGCGAAAGTATACAGGCGCTTAGTATATTTCGACCTCCAAGGGAGAAATAGACTGTAGCGAGCTGTAGAAGTACACCTCTCAATAATCTAGGACCGACTAACTCCATTATGTTTACCTTCCTCAAAAAAATCATCCCTCCAACTGAGCCACCAATCGTGATAGTGGCTGCTATGTCAAAGGTTGATCGTGGTATCGGAAAAGAAAACAAACTACTGTGGCATATCCCAGAAGATCTTAAGCGCTTTAAATCACTCACGTATGGACACCCTATTATTATGGGTCGAAAGACTTTTGAGTCGATTGTGGCCATTCTTGGAAAACCATTACCCGGCCGGACCAATATTGTTATCACGAGAGACACCACCTACGCACCCGAAGGCGTACACGTAGCCTACTCATTAGAAGAAGCTATTCTTCACGCTAAGCAAGAGTATCCGGAAGAAATACACATTGGTGGCGGAGCTGAAATCTACCGCTTAGCACTCCCCTTTGTAACCAGGCTTCATATCACCTGGATTCACGATAAGCCAGAGGCTGATACATTCTTTCCACCGTTTGAGGAAGAGTTTGAAATCACCAAGACTTATCCCGCAGCCACTCACAATACTCTCACCTACCAATGGGTAGACTACGAGAGCAAACGAGGGAAGAAATAAAAAAAGGCAGGGCCGCAATGTCCCCCACCACTTTTATTACCATCTTGAATTATGAAACGAGAGCTACCTCTCGAGACATTTGCCTCAGAAGGTTTTCTGAACCCCGAAACAAATCGGGATGTTGTTGCAGAAGCAGCTGGCTCAAAGCCGAGATCATAGTGCGCTTGTTTGCGCTAAAGCCTTGCTCGGCGATTGCCATGATTTGTTGAGGGGTAAACCAGCCTGCGGCGGGAGCTTCAGGGCTCTGTTGCAAAACCACACCCGTATGACAGTGAACTAAAAAGAATCGATACCGTTTGGTTCTGCCGTCTTCAACCGCTGGACCAGTAAAATCAGAAGGTCCATGACTGATACTCCGTAATTGGTACTGCCCAGGCAAAAGACTAACTTCTTGCCACAGTTCACGCTTCAGTGCTTCTTCTGTAGATTCACCAGGTTCAACGCCACCGCCAACAAAGGTATGTGTGCACTCCCCACAAGCCTGCGCTTTGCCTGACCAGATCAAACCAAACTGCAGTTGCCCCTTTGAACAGACACGGACCAAGACTGCGAGTACCGTTTCTCTGTATGGATTCATGAATAATCCCCTCTATTTCCCCGGACAAAACTATCCTTGTCTATTATAACCAAACTTGGCTTTGCGAATATGAAATTTGCTCAGATTTCAAACTATAAAACGCTTTGTAGTTTTCGTAAAACAGTTTTAGCAGAGAGTCTAAAGTGAGAGAAAGCGTTCGTAGAGCACACGAAAGGTGTCTTCTTCAAATGGTACGAGAAAATCTTGTTTGGTATCACTGTCAGTAAAGGTAAGGTTTGGCACTCCGCGGGCAATAACAACAGGCTGACATTCATCAGTCTCTCCCATCACCACTCCAGCTCCAGCCGCGAGTGCATCAACAACATTACCCACCTCAATTTTCATCTCTCGACCAAAAAGATCTTCCCGTCCCACGTAATTAATAGTAGGGGCAAAGCCAGCGTACCCGATTGAAATACCCAAAGCACCGCGTCGTAGCGGCGCAGAGTGACTGTCGGTAATAACCACTCCGACAGTTTCTAGGTTAAATCGTTTTTTTAGATACACCAAAATATCAAGAGCGCTCTTAAACGGATCTTTCGGCAAGAGAATATAATGCCCATTTGCGTTACTCTCATCAATCCCTGCGGTGCCAATAAACGCGTTGTGCTTTACTGTCAGTGGTGACGGCCAATATGATCGTGGAATAAGGAGTTCGGCTTCCTGTCTCACTAACTCACTTTTTTCAACACTCCCGAGTGGAACACAATTGCCTTCACTGATTGATACCACCTTCGACGACACGATGATAATGTCTCCCTCAAGCACCTCATCAAGCGACTCGTCGAGTACCGAAAAAAGATCGTCGTACGGCGGCTGCATGATACGGGTTTTGATAGGAATATACTGCATGGAGACACTATAGTGATTTTATATAAAAAAAGAAAGGGGCTATTCACCCCCTTCCGACTCTTTTGGTAACTGCTTGTAATATTCAAGCGCCTCAGCGATTGATCTACCTTTCTTATCTTTTTGTGATTCTCCTTCAGAGGTTTTGTTTGAACGATTACGGCACCTGGATGCATGTGCAACTGATTTACGATTTCTCATAACCACTCACTTTGCTCTATCCTGCCGCAGTATAGCAAATAATCTCTCTATGAAAAATGACCGCCGTATACCGGCGGTCACACATATGGTTCAGCGCGTGAAAGTTTTCACTTATAGCGCTAGGGCTTCTCTGATACGATCTTGAAACGGATGATCTTCCAGCTTCTTGTATCTCCTTTGGGCATCGTTGGTAAGATGGAGAATAAATCGCTGACTCAGCATGTACTTATCGAGTCTCAGTACGACTGGGTGCCATTCCGTACCTCCCCGAATAAATTCCGGAAAGGTTTCGATCAAATCGGGATCAAGACGACCGATAACACCCTGAAGCTTTTTCGATGTTTCTTCCTTAAAACTTTCAGCCTTGGGAGGTCTTCTCTTCAAGAGTTTCCCAAAGAAGCTGACAGCTTCTTCTTTATACTGACGCCGTGGCGTATGCTCTTCGGTCGGCTCAAAGATGTAGACCGCCTCATCAGCAAACCTGACAATGATAAGCGCTTTTTTATTACTAGAATTCGGCACTGAAGTTCCCCTTTGTGTTCTGGATCAGGGTCCGTGTTCTTTGACGCACTCAAAGCGAATTTCTTTCATTTCTTGAATTCTTTGAGTATCCAACCCATACAGGCTCTATTTGTCAACACAAAAAGCAGTTGGCAAGCCAACTGCTTTTTGTACTTATTTAGATACGTAAGCCTAGTCAATTACCTTTACACCCATAGATCGACAGGTTCCCTCAACGGTCTTCATTGCTGCTTCAATTGAAGCTGCATTGAGGTCAGCCATCTTTTCTTCTGCCACCTCACGGATTTGTGCTTTGGTGATAGAACCAACTGTCTGGCTCTTATTCTTTGAAGCTCCCTTGTCCTTACCAATCTTCTTCAAGATAAGTCGTGACATTGGTGATACCTTTACGATGAAGTCAAAGGTTCGGTCGTCGTACACAGAGATTACTACTGGTACCACCTCCCCCATTCGGTCGCGAGTCTTTTCGTTAAACTGATTAACGAATTCTCCGATGTTAATACCAGCCTGTCCCAGTACCGGTCCAAGCGGTGGAGCTGGTGTAGCTTTTCCTCCGACTGACTGTACCTTAATAAGTTTTGTTAGTTTTTTTGCCATATAAATTATGAATTGTAGGTTGGTGTTCCATAGCCACCTTCCCGTCGTTGAAGCCCGCGTATCGTACAAGAGAAATCCACTTTTTGCAAGAAGCTATTGCTATTTTTTAAATTTAATTTATAGTCTCATAAGAATCAAACACGAACAGGAGTGTCTCATATGCGTTATGTTGTCCTTTTTGTCGCCACCCTCGCTTTAATTATTGCAGGAGCGAGCTTCCAGCCCGCATCTTTGCTCCCAGGAAGTAACTTGGGTTTCTTTGAATCGCGGATTGAAGGTCCGATGAACGTTATGATGCGGAACTCGCCCGAATTAAAAGAAAATTTCAAAGAATTCGAGCGTTGTAAGCTGTCAGAAGATTGTGACGTTAAGCTTATCTATACTGAGCGTGACAAGATTGTAAAAGCAGTCTGGCCAAAGGTCTACGATCAACTCGAGGTTGAGAGTGACTGGGGCACGTGCATTCGATGTGAAATCGCGCACAAGGATTTCAATGATGCACGAGCAAAAGTTGGTGAACTGAGGCTTCAATATGAATGCACTCCAGCTGCTCGATATACATTCCATGTGGGCAACGATCCTGGAAGAGAAGCCGGCTATACGTCTGTTGGATATGAATGTGCCGGCAAAAATATCACATATCCCGAAGCAGTCGATCCAGGGTAACCCGCCACGTCGCGCTCAAACGAAAAAGTCGTTGGAGGGCGGCTTTTTCTTTTGGAAATGAATAGTGAGATGAGTAGTTCCATATTTATTTTATATATAAAAAATCCCACAGATGATTATTCTATGAGATTTTTTAGTCGAAGCTGAGAAAACTACACTTTCTTGATTTGAAGGAAATCAAGTTCAACCGGTGTCTCCCGTCCAAACATAGAAACAAGCACTTTCACCTTTCCGCTCTTTTCGTCTACCTCACCCACCTTACCTTCAAGATCCTTGAACGGACCGTCGACAATCGTGACAAAATCACCAGCGGTAAGGTCTACCTTGTGCTTCACGTCGTCAGTCGACATACGCTTCATGAGCTGATTGTACTCAGCTTCTGTTAGTGGCACCGGCTGGGTTCCACTTCCGACGAAGCCGGTTACGCGAGGAGTATTGCGCACTACAAACCATGACTCGTCGTCTACAATCATCTCAACGAGTACGTACCCCGGATAGATACGTTCTTCTTCAGTAACTCGCTTTCCACCCTTTACACGAATTTTCTTTTCAGTTGGTACTACCACAGCAAAAATCTTGTCATTCATGTTGAGTGAGTCGATACGTTGCTTGAGGTTACGCGCTACTGCGTTTTCGTACCCTGAGTATGTATGGATAGCGTACCAGTTTCGCTCTCCGGTTCCTTGTTGTTTAGCCATAGAACTTAGAAAGTATGAATGAGGAGGTTGATACCTTGTGAAAAGAGGTAGTCAAACACACCGACGTATAAAGCGACAACTGCAGAAACAGCAATTACAAGTACCGTGTAGGTAATTGTCTGCTTCTTGCTTGGCCAATTAACCTGGCGAAGTTCGGCCATGGTAGCCTTGATGTATTTTACGAGTTGAGTCATGTGTAATAAATATGTCGGGTAAAATAAAACGCCCGCAGGCGAATACATGACTATAGTACGCCTATCTAAGAAAATGTCAAAGCCCCGCTGGCTAGAGGCCAGCGGGGCTTTGTTTGAAAGGTTATGTTACTCGTTGCTTCATTTAACTTCAAACGAAACACTCACACTCACGTTAGTAGTGTTTTCTCCCACTGGTGTGTTTGGCGCCACCGAAGCATCCATTGCCTTTTCCATCATTGGCTCAGCGCTACCATATCCGTAATACCCTTCGTTTTCGTAGAAGCTGGTAACTCGAACGATTTCCACTCCAAGATCAGCAGCAATTTTTTCAGCCTTAGTTTTTGCGTCAGCAATCGCTTTTGAGCGAGCTTCTGCCTTAAGAGCGGTCTCGTCATCAATGGTAAAGCTAAGGCCACTAATGTTGGTTGCTCCCTTCTCACCAACTCCAGCAATAAGTGTCCCAGCCTTTGCTGTATCTCGTACCTTTACCGCTACTGTCTGTGATACTTCAAATCCGTCAGGAATCTCTTCCCCCGGTGGACACCACGCTCCAAAACAGTCGGTATTTTCGTATCGGTATTTTGGATACATGTTGTAGTTTTCGGTTTTGATATCTTTCTCTTCAACTCCCTGTTCTTTTAAGTAAGCGATGAGATCATTGATCTTCGTTCCTGACGCTGCTTGAGCAGTGGTAGCGTCAGCCCCTTCAGCAGTCACACTAAAAGAAAATTGCCCCACGTCCGGAATCGCACTTGCTTCCCCCTCTCCATTGACTGAGATACTCATTGGCATCGGGTACATCGACTTCGTCATGTAGTAACTGCTGTACGCATATGAAGCTAGTGCAAGACCAGCTAACGCAATGGTAATTGCGGTAATTACCTGATAGGTTTTGTTACTAAAAAATGATTGCATAGGTACTAAAGATTATTGTGTATAAATTCACGGATAAGACGACGAATGGTGGCTTCTCTTTCATTCCCGGTACCACAGACTGTCGTAAAGGCTTTTAGGTCGGTCTCGTTAAGAACTGGTACGGAGCCGTCCTCCTTGAGTAAATAGTACATGACCGCATTCTCATCATCAACGTGATCAATGCCAAGCGCATGACCGAATTCATGAACCAAGACTGAAACGAGCTCTTCTGAAGAAGAGAATTTATAAATATGTATCCTTCCGTCTTGGTAATCACCTTGGGTAAACTCTTTGGCAAACCCATGCTCCTTGTTATACGCCTCAACTTCACGATTGTACGCCTCAACTAACTCATTGCTTTTTTGTCCCAAAGCATTAATGCTCTGCCCCAGCTTATTAAGCGTATCAGCGTCACGATTAAGCTCAGCCGAGCGCGCATCAAGCGCTTGCCTCTCGCGCTCAATGTCAGCAAAGACATCCGACGGCGCACCGCCCTGATCATTGTATCGATTGACTCGTTCGTTATGTCGCGAGAGAGAGGCTTCGTATGCAGCGACATTTTTTTCATACGTCTTTGTTTTCTCTTCGTACTCTTTTTGCGACTCTTCGATAGTCTTTTTGAGTGTTTCTGTTTCCTCAAAAAGACGATCGAGCTCCTGTCTCTGTACGCTCTCCGAATCAGCCTCGGCCTGTCTATCATCAAAAATAAAATCGACAACTAATACTCCATTTTCATCATAGGTAAATAACTCTCGGCCAGCTTTTTCTTCCCAGGCTTTTTCTGCTTCACCCAAACGAGCAATTGCTTCATCTCGCGTAATTGTGAAGTGGCTATCAACTTGCCCTAGGCGATACGTAAGTGGCACGGGACAAATATGTGCAGTAGATTGATACCAAAACGTTCCCGCCACTGCGAGACTTGAGATGAGTGCAACCAGAAATGGAAACCGCATAGATATGCTAATGATAGCAAATAAAAAAACGGTGCAGAGCGGGGACTGCGTGGTCGCGACACGTAGTCCCTATTCTGCACCATTTTTTAGTAACAAAACATATTCGCAACGGGCGAATGCCCTTTGCTTCCTCTATCATACCCTACCATCCTTCGTGCAAGCAAAAGATTTCAACAGGGTGCAGTTATTTTTGACACAAATTTATTTTGTACTGCTTTTAATAAAAAATATAACTTTACTGATTGAGGTGTGTATAGAAATCTGCTATTGTGCCTGTCTGGCAGTAAAATATAAGTACGTTTGAAATTTGGGCTATAAATCAAAGTCTTTGATTTATAGCCCACGCTTCAAACGAAACGTGGGTATAAAAAAGAACTATTGTTCTTTTTTATCCTTCGTATCAACCTCGTCTTTGGTTTCTAGCCCGGGCGAGGTTTTTACGTTTTTTTCTGAAGAAGCTGGAAACGGTGGAGCCCATGATCCATTTGGATGCTGGCACCAAACCATATTCTCCTCCTCATCTAAATGACAATGAATAAATTTAGACATATGTCATGCGTTCTCGCTCGCGTAGCGCCCGCAGGGTAACGGAGTTTTCTGCTAAAGTGCCCCTCTCTGGTTCGAACATGAAAACCAGAAAGGAGCGCTCTAGCGCCCTTTCTTTTACTTCTTCCCTTCGTTTTCTTGGAGCTTCTTGCGAACCAATTGCTGGGCTGCGTTCATTGAGTGCTGGTAGTAGAGACTTTTTACTCCCTGCTTCCACGCTTGGAGGTAGAGCGCGTTGATATCCTTTACCGGCGTATCTGGCGCCACCATGATGTTGAGTGACTGCGCTTGGTCAATAAACTTCTGTCGATCTGCCGCTTGTTCGATTACCTTTGATTGATCGATTTCGGCAAAGGTTCGGTAGATGGCTTTTTCTTCATCTGAAAGACAATCGAGATGTTGAACCGAACCATCGTTATCGCGAATTGAATCCCAGGTTACCTTATCGTCGTGACCCTTCTGCGCCAAAAGTGCTTGAAGCGTAGGGTTCTTAATGGTTACCTTCATCTTGGCCACGTCTTTGACGTAACAGTTAGACCAGATTGGTTCGATACCTTGTGATACTTGTCCGAGAATAAAAGCAGAGGAGGTGGTTGGAGCAATCGCAATTAAGGTGGTGTTACGACGACCGTAGCCCTTGAGTACTTCTGGCTCACCGAGCGTAGCTGCGAGTTCTTTGGTAGCAGCGTCAGCTTTATCTTTAATAAGCTTGAAAACTTCTTTATTGAGAGTAGCGGCTTCTTCGCTTTCAAATGGCAAGCCTTTTGCCTGAAGGAGTGAGTGGTATCCAAGAACACCAAGACCGAGAGCTCTATTTGCTTTAGCGAAGTTGTACGCTCGCTCCATAAAGGTGAAGGCGCGACGCTTTTCAGCTTCTTCGTGGTCACGCAGTGCTTCTAACTTTACGATAAATTCTTCCATGACGGCATCCAAAAATGCTGTCATTGTTTCTACCAAGTCAGTGTCCTTCCAGGCGTCGTAGTGAAGAAGGTTGACTGATGAGAGACAACACACAAATGACCAGTCTTCCTTACTTGGAAGCATGATTTCACTACACATGTTACTCGCGTGAATGCGGAGCTTCTTGTCTTTATAGACATCAACCGTGTTATTGTTAGCAGTATCGCTAAACATAATATATGGGTACCCCATTTCTCCCCGTCGTTGAATGATACGAGCCCAAACTTTTCGCTTGGCTTCATCCCCATCAATCATGGACTGCATCCATTCGTCCCCTACTGTCACACCGTGGGTGAGCTTCTGAATTGGATTTCCTTCAGTTCCGATATCGAGGAACTCCATGATGTCATCGTGCTCTGCAGGGAGGTATGGTGAGAAGTGTCCGCGACGAACTGATCCTTGTGAGACCACCACGACGAGAGTCTCAAAGAGTTGCATAAAGTGGACTGAACCAGATGAGTACCCGTTGTCATTTCCAATTGATGCTCCACGTGGACGAAGTGCTCCAAAGAATCCAGAACACCCACCACCAAACTTACTCATCATTCCCACCTCAGCGTTGGTGTAGAGAATGTCACCCATGTTGTCATCAACGTATGAGCCAAAACAGCTAATTGGAAGCCCTTTTGGATCACCAAAGTTAGCCCACACCGGTGAGGCGAGTGAAATCCAGCCACGACTCATGTAGTCAACAAACTTATCGGCAAAGCCGTCTTGTTTGAGATATTTTTCTGCAGTTTCCGCGATAACGCGAATGCGTTCTTCGGCTGTTTGACCCGGGGCGAGGTATCCTCGAGCAAGAAATCCGCGACTATTTTCGTTCAACCAGTACCATGGTTCCATATCAGTTATTCAGTTTATTGTGTTTAATCGCGACAGTTGATTAAAAGAGGTCTTCGCTGGTTACGCTCGCTGAGCGCTTGTTGTAGTTGATTGATCGCTTCTGGAAGAAGTCTACGTGCTTGGTAGCAATTACTTCAGCATCAAACCAGTCAGTCTCTTCAAGGAGTGCGTCACTGACGTCGAAGATTCGAGGCATACCAATTGAGGCGAGCGAATTATTGAAGCGGTGCTTGATGAATTCTTTTACGTTAGCAGCTGGCAAGAAGCTGAGTTCACCGGCTTCGTAAATCCAATCTACAATCTTGCTTTCTGCTTCATATGCTTCACGACATGCTTCTACCACCTTCTGTCGGCATTCATCGTCAAACCATTCTGGATGTTCGCTCTTGATGATATTGATGACATCAATCCCAAACATTCCGTGCAAATTCTCTTCCTTTGAAGTTGCTTCCACAGCATTTGAAATACCCTTAAACAGATTACGATGCTTGTTGAAAGACATCATAATGAGGAACTGTGAGAAAAGTGAGACGTGCTCCACAAAGAGTGAGAAGAGCATGACTGACTGGAAGTAGTCCTTGTTTTCCTGGGTTCGTGAGAGATCAATTACCTTTTCGAGGTAATTCATTCGCTCTTGCATGACCGGGATATCCTTAATCTTTCGGAATTCATCATTAAGACCGAGAATTTCAAGCAAGTGTGCATACGCATCAGCGTGACGAACTTCTGATTCTGAGAAGGTTGCGCCTACTGCTCCAATTTCTGGCTTTGGCATCTTTTTGTAGATGTCTCCCCAGAAGGTCTTTACTGCTACCTCAATTTGAGCAATAGCAAGCATAGCGTTCTTAATAGCGCTTCGCTCTGCTTCGTTTACATTGACATGGAAGTCCTGAACATCAGAGGTGAAGTTAAATTCGGTGTGTACCCAGTATGAGTGACGGACCGCGGTGGTGTACTCGTAGAGTTCTGGATACTCATACGGTTTGAAGTTTTGCCGACGAGCGAAGATATCTCGTTCGCGAAGCTTCTTGCGCTCATTACGATAGATGATGTACGCCTTCGCGGTGGTAAAGTACCCCTTCTCCATGAGCGCTTGCTCAACCAAGTCTTGGATTTCTTCCACTGCTGGACTACCATCAATACACTTGTTAGCAATTTCACTACCGGTCTCTGCTGTTCCTGCCTGCACACACATAGCGATCACCTTCTGGTGAGCTAGTTCGGCTACTTCAATGGCGGCATCACGATTTCCTTCTCCGGTTTCGACGAGAGCCTTTGCGATAGCACTTTCAATTTTTGAAATATCGAAGGGCTTTAGTTGCCCGTCGCGCTTTCGAATGGTTTCGATGTTCATACTAATAAACTTGAATTGGTAAAAAGATGAATTATCGCGCACGAACATAATTGGTGGAAGACCGCTGCAATGAATTGCGCAGCACAATTAGGTTCACAAGCGATTAGGTCGCGACTAACACGCACGCGTTCTTTAAAAACGCGCTTGAAACTCGATATGAGTTTGTGTGTCTTACCTCCGACACACGAGACCTCGTGTGGTTTCATTACTATAGCACTGAGGTGAGAAGCTTGGCTATTTTATTGACGCCAAACGGAGGCTATTTTTCGTTAGCTATCCACAGTATTCTGGGGACACTGTAATACAAAATAATTTTGAGTTTTGCCTAGATTTGCAAGATGGTAAAAATGTCACGTGATAGAGAAAAAGCACCGCGACCATTGGTCGCGGTGCTTTTTACCGGCTTATCGCCTGAGGCTGTCTCGAATTTCCATAAGAAGCTTCACTTCTTCAGATGGTTCTTTTGGTTTTTCTTCTTTTGCAGCTTCTTCTTTCTTTACTACTTTCTCCTGAGCCTTATTAATACCCTTTACTACCATAAAGATAGCAAACGCGACGATAATAAAGTCGATTACCGATTGAACAAAAACACCGTAAGTCACAACTGCGTCGCCAAGGGTGTATGACAGTCCTGAAAAATTCACTCCGCCCATGAGCAGTCCAATAAGTGGCGTGATGATGTCTGTCACCAAGGACGACACGATTTTTCCAAAAGCGGCTCCAATAACGACAGCAACAGCGAGATCAAGGACGTTCCCCTTCATGGCAAACGCCTTGAATTCATCAATAATTTTCATATATGTATTACCTACTCTTATAAAAGAATGAGTCTAGTATACCTAATTAATGATGGTGGTGATGGTGGTGCGACGAATGATCATTCATGTCAACGGTGCGAGACCGGTAGTACCACGCAGCTACTGCAGTGGTGGCTGGAACAGCCATAATCAGTCCGATACTCCCTACAATAATCCGGGTAAGTTCTGCTGCTACCACTTCTTGATTGAAGATAGCAGTCAGGTCAGTCCCCGCTTTCGCGTAGAGCAATATAAGCGGCAATGAAACTCCGACATATGCGAGTGCGAGTGTATTAACAATCGAACCAATATGATCTCGCCCTACCACCAGCGCCCGATTATAAAGGTCGCTAAAATTAAAGTCTGGATTGGCTGACTTAAGCTGCGCTACCACCGAGGTCTGGGTAACCGCGACGTCATCAAGCACTCCAAGAATACCGATAATAATTCCCCCGAGAAGCAGGCTGGCTAAATCAAGCGAGCCGTTGGTAGCAAAGTTAAGATAGACCGATGCATCATCACTAAAACCAGTCAGGTGCATACTCCGGACACTCACGTATGAGATGATACATGTCACCAAGACTGCGCTCATCGTACCTAGATACGAAATACAAGCCCGAGCATTAAAGCCGTGAGTTCCAAAGAGCGCAAACGCCATAATAACAGCGGCAATTCCTAACGTTGTAAGAGCAGGGTTGTATCCAGCCAGGAGCGCTGGCACAAGGAGAAATATAATTGCAGCGATACTTACCCCAAGTGAAAAGAGCGCTCGTACCCCTTGCCAACGAGAGATAAAGAGCAGTAGCCCAACAAAGAGTCCGAAGATAACTATGAGCGTTGGTCGTCGTTCATACGCTGAAAACGTCACATACTCATCCCCATTGATAGTGACCACTCGATTCACAAAAATGTCATCCCCGACCTCCAGATGTATCACTTCGGCCGTCATTGCTACCACCTCTCCTTTTTTATCTCCTTCTTCAAGAAGGATCCGTAATTCTTGTACTGTTGTAGTAGTATCAGTGCCGGTCACCTCACGAACGTCTTCACTCACCACTTCAAGGACCGTAGCTTTGACTGTCTCTTTTACATCTTGATGAACCTCTTGTGCAAAAACTGGTGAGGTACAAAAGAACGTCATAACGAGTGAGACAAAAATCCTAGAAAATAAGACGCGCAACATAAAAACCTACTCCGGCAGCTATAACAAGGGTGTACAGCACAGTTAAAATAAAAGAGGGTTGATCCATAGCTATAGCTTAGCGGAGATTTTAATGATGAGCAACCAAGCATACGGACCATCTCGACAAACGCTTAAAAAACCTTTAGTATGTCCCGCACATGTATCGTTGATACATATATATGGCGGCTATAGTATAATGGTTAATGCATCGGTTTGTGGTACCGAGAATTCGGGTTCAATTCCCGGTAGCCGCCCCTTTTAGAGCTAGCACGAGAAGGCTACAAAAATGAACCTCAATTGGGGTTCATTTTTGTAGCCTCTGGTATGCAATTAAACAAGATTTAGAATCTTCGCAACCAGATATTCTGTATCAGAAAAAAATTCAGATATTTTATTATTCTGGTCTTTATAACCATTTTGCGGGAAAAAACCAAAGTGAATTAACCTATTGCGAATTTTTTCTATCTTTTCTGCGTTTTCTTCTTCCTTACCATCAAGAAAGTATTCATTTCTGACAAATCTATATTTTTGCTCCACGCTCATTTTTGATATCTCTTTATTATTCATCAATAAAGAATGGTGTAGTGAAAAAATATGTTCCCAAATTGACCAAGATAGAATAAAAGCGGATTCTGTACACTGGCGTTTTTGCGCCTGAGCAAAAATTAAAAGAAATGCGCCTTTACTATATTTCTTTTGCCATACCTCATCCTTAATAGTGGAACATACTTTATTTACCGCGATTTCTAGCCCCTGATCAAATCTGAGCCATTCAAATGCACTAAGCCCATTTATCTCGACCTCAGAAATGATTTCTCGTGTTTGATTATTTATAGCTTTTCCTACAGGTAGAACAAATCGACCAAAATTACCCCTATGTTGCCTTGGATCTTCAATAATCTGTATTCTACTTTCAGCGTCACGCCATGTCTTTGCAATAATATTTCGCCCAGTAAGGAGTGATAGAACTAGTAGTATATCTAAAAATTCTCTAGGTTTTTGGGAACCTACTTCTATACTATTCCACGGCAAAATTGCAACTTTTTGTCTTGAGGGCAACAACGCCAAGGCAGTCACCCGATGACTGCCTTGATTGACCTCAAATGAAGTGCTGTTGTACGAGTGCGACAATTCTTTTAATATTTTTTTGTAATCAGGAGCCTGCTTAAAACAATACTCACCTACATTCAGCTCTAAAACATTATCTGGAAACTCAAGGTTGTATATTTCAATCTGAACCCTATCCATTTCCTAATTTTAAGTTGTGTATTGAGAAAAGTAAAAATAACGCAGTAACAAAATCAATTATTATCCAAACATCACGAGTAAGGAATACAGGAATAAAAGGGTTAAACAATACTGCTATCACACCAAAGAGCCATACCCAACCCTCTTGCTTATCTTTGTACGCAAGGTAGGCAACGTATGTAGTCGAAGCAAATACAACGAAACGAAGAATTGTAAAAAATCCATATTGCCAACCATCAATCAAAGCTAATAAAAGAAAAACTGATGCAATAAACAGTGCGGTATTTTTCTTTTTATTTTGACCAAAGACCATGTACAAAATAAGTTAATTCTTTGGTGTCAGAAATCTGAAACTTACTCCAGCGGCTTTATAAACATGATCTAGACCTTCTGGTGTAAAGTCGCCTCCAAACAATCTCATTGAACCATCATTATCCATACACACTTGCATAAACATAAAATTGTCTTCAATTTTATACATAAAATGCCAAGTACCGACAAGTTTATTCCTATGTTCTTTTAAGAACACTAATATTTGCGACTGAGTGAAACAGAGATTGTTTAAATCTTTATCTATAGATTTAAACATCTTGTATATCGTTGAATCATTAATAAGATAATGTACTTGTGCTTCAGCAATGTTTGTGTTTTTTGAAACAAAGTCTGATTTATTTATATCTTCTTCTTCAAAAAAGATAATTTTAAAACTTTCTTTTGAGTTTGCAATATTTATTTTTCCGTCTGTAGGTGGTATTTGAAAAACAGTATCTGTTTTTATAAGTACATTATTGGGTATATTTTTGATGTCATTGTCTTTTTCCCAAATGATTTTTGATTCAGTAGAAATATCAGAACTATTAAGTTCTTTAATTTTATACTCTTCATCTTCTTGTTTGCCATAACTTTTTTGAACCTCCTTTGAAATTTTTTCAAAATCAACATCTTCCTCAATATCTGGTAGATATCCGAAATCGTATTCAATTTTTTCATCTGAACAATCCTGGGAGCCTGTGCCTGCAAGATAATCTTCTTTTGAAATTTCTTTAGAGCCGAATAGCTTCTCAAATTTCTCTCGGATAAGAATACCTCCTGTTGGATCTGATTTTCCTATCGACTCTATTTTGGCAATATACTTTTCATAGCTTGGATAACCATTAAATAGCCAAAAACCAAGTTCTTGAATATTTTGAACCATGTCTGGTGCATTCTGATTAGCTAAATCAATATATAAGTAATATGCAGCCTTAATGTATTTTTTAGGGTATGGCAATAATGACATTGGTACTAATGTCATTAATGGATGTAGGGGTAGATGCTCGTTAAATAATTTCAACTGGAATGAATTAAAATCTTTAAACACCTTCTCTGCGAGGGCATAGTTTGGTTCTTTATATTCTGGGACTGATTCTTTAATCAGATTATAAGCTTTTATTAAATCTGAATTATCATACTGATTCACTACCTCCCTATGTGAAATTTTATTTTTAAATAAGCCAAACATATTTTTTATCATAGTCTATTGTAGCCAACAATATCACAAATCGTAATATCTGCCTTAAACTAGGCGTTGCCTTTACCAGGCTACTTCTAGACTATCTTAAACTTACCTTTCTATCAGTCAGAACAATATGACTCTTTAAACACCTTATAAATTCACGCTTTTCCTCAACGCTTCCCTCTTGGAGAATAAACTTGGCATAGTTTCGAATATCTATATCCTTTACTACCGCTGAGTTCTTGTTTCCAAGTAACATATGCTCAAACTTCTTCACTCGCTTTAATTCTTCGGTAATCTTTTCTCTAAGAGGAACAATCTGCATATCTAAATCATCGACTAAGCTTTGCAGTTGTGGTATCAAGTCGTCTTCGTTAATGAGAGCATTGGGACAGAAGTGGTCTTTGATACGTGTACATTTGTAATAGACGTAGCGGTGGGTATTGCCGTTTTTTTGGTGTTTAAATTTCTCATCAGCGGTAATACCCGAGCCACAAAGTCCACATGTCATGATTTTGGTAAAAGCGAACTCTTTTTGAGCGTACTTTGGTTCTAGAACCTGACTCTTAATCTTTTCTTGCACTAAATCAAATAATTCTTTCGTGATAATTGGTTGATGTGAGCCGTTGTACCAAACACCTGAACCTTTTGGAAATTCAAAACGACCGTAATAAAAATGGGCTTCTAGAATGCGGTAGATGTTACCAAGACTGAGATGCATATTATTTTCAGTCCTGAAGTTCACTTCTTCTTTTAACCACTAATGTAGCTTTCGACCACTCCAACCATCATACGCAACCTTCTCAAACATCTGTTTAATGATTGGTGCTCGTTCTGGGTCGATTACTGATTCACACTTCTGATCCATTCGTTTGAACTTGGTGTAGCCAGTCAGTGGTCGGCACGGCCACAATCCCATCTCCACTCTTGCCCGCAGTCCTCGCTTCACGTTTTGACTCTTATTATCGTTTTCAAGTTTGGCTTGCGAACACAGAATCATGAGTAGGAACTTTTCGTTCGGAGAATTAGAGAACGTCTGTCCATACGTTTGAATATGAACTAACTTCTTCTGGTCCATCAGGTCTACTAGCGAACCGAGGTCACCCGCATTACGACTTAGTCGGTCTGGTGCCCAGGCCATAATTCCATCGTATGTACCGTTTCTAATCTCTTCTAGCAATTCTTTAAAGACAGGTCGCTGTCCTGAATCTTTAGCGGAATGAGCTTCACGTTTAATGGTGACTATGTTTAGATTTTGCCGTTCAGCAATCGCCATCATTTCTTTGACCTGTGAATCAATCGATAGTGCTTGCATTTCATCAGACTCAGTACTCTTTCTGGCGTATAAGCAGTAGCGAATTCTCGCTCCACTAATTGATACACCGTCTTGTACTCTGCCCACAACATTAGTTTCCATCCTTAATTGATGACAGAACGAAAAAACCTGCATAGCTATGCAAGCTAGCGGAAACGTTACCTATTCGCTCGGTAAAAGGCTACTACTTTCAAAATAACTAATATTTATAGGCCTATAATGCTGTGCACGACGTGTGAATAGTCTTTACTTTCGCCTTTTATCGTGTTAACATTATTGTGGCTGGTTGCTCAGCAATGAGCTAGTCCACCTCTCGACGATGTGGATATCCGCGAGGAAACTGGCTTCAAAAACACCTCTCTTCGGAGGGGTCTTTTTGTTTATTGGATGGGACAATTTTGGTGAAAATTCCAATTTACCTTATTTACGTCAGGAACACAGGTCAGACCACATCCACGGACATTTCCCTGAGCATTGGCATGAAAGTTACATCTGATTTTCTCAAAATAGTCGTAAGTCTCCATTTGCTTCTTACCATCAGCAGATACCCTGTCACCACACCATTCCCTTCCATACACGGTAAACTGTCTATGAATGTTGTAGGCACAAATATCCGCTATCTGGAGAAAATTTTCGTCGCATGACTTCTTAAAATCCACATCCACTATATTTTCATAGCTCTCAGAAAATTTAGTCTCCATACCAAGATTGTTGGTAAAGATACCCCGAATCTTGTTGTGGGCACCTTTTTCAAGAGAGAGTGAAGACTCAAACTGATCAAATGTGACCACGTTGATGTTGCCAGCATAATTTATCCGTTCCAACATTATCTGTGTCGTCTTCAAAAAAGGATTTCCATCTCCGGTTGCTCGCTTCGCATCGCCGTAATACCTCTTGTCAAAAACAACACCAATTACCTTCATCTTGTCAGCATTCTGAGCAATAAGATCATGCAGATCGTCACCAAACTTATTAAGTTGCTCAACGGTAATACCGTAGGGGTCTAAGTAGTGTTTCTTCCTTTTGTCTGGTATACGCAACCAAGTCGACTTTATTTCCACATCCGCAGTACCGAAGCAAGCAATCTTTAACGTCCTAACTGCCGCGTCAATAATCCCAATATCTGATTGTTTTATACGCACACCACAAAGTACGAAATAGTTTTCCCGCCAAAACTGCTCATTACCTTCAAATGCTGGTGGATTGTCTTTAAAATCCCTTGAGTATGGGGCATTGTAGTCTTTCATTCCACTATCATCTACGAAGACTTTATAAAGCATTGGACTATTTTATCAGTTTGTGGTCTTAAGTAAAACAAACCCCTTCAGCCAACCAATCCAGGTACATCTCTTCAAATTGGTTCGACTGAGGGCATTACTGTACATTTTAGAGCTAGCCTGAGAGTGACATAAACCTTGTACGAGGTGAATATTATTAAAAGAGTGACAGTTCCTTGTCACTATGTGACACACGTGAATAAGTGTCACTTTTGTCACTTTTTGCCTATGCACGAGAAGGGTTCTTTTGAATAAAAATCACTAGCTAGAAAAGCCTTACAGGGTAACGAACCAAACAAGTCGTATCTGCTGAAGGCGCCCTGGAGCAAAGTCCCCCTTGGGGGACTTTTGCGTAAGGGCGGCCAAGCGAGTGAACTGCTTCACTGCGTCCGGGAATCGAAAGCCGCAGTCATGTTGCGGAGCAACAGACGAGGCGGGGTCGAGAGTACTTAGTAAAATCAGAGCGAAGCGAATAATTCTACTTAGTAACTCGTGACCGATTCCTCCCGGTAGCCGCACTAACGAAAATTTATTTAAAGGGTCCCTATATATGTAGGGATTTTTTAGTTCCAGTCTGATATACTTTTTTTGTATGAGTATATATTTAAAGATGCTTCTTTTGATAGCATCCATATATATTTTTATAGGGATAGTATTCGCAACAAAATGGGCAATTACTTATGACCCTGCAGTAAACTCATTTCCTAATAATCCAGTCTCATTTCTTTTTAATATAATATTTTGGTTTAATGAATTTTAATTTCATCAAAGCTGGGAATATGTATACTCACATCACCTAACCTCTCAAACACAGTTCTAACATCCTTTACGACGTCGCCCATTTTAAGGAGCTTTATTTAACAACATATTTTAAAGGTATTTTTTAGTACCTACTGTCCCTAGTAGAACCTGCTATAATTTTACTATGCTGATAGTAACATTCTCACATATAGTTAATGCACTCGTAGCGGGAGGTATAGGTATATTACTCCTCCTGAATCTTCCTAGTATGACGGCAGTGTATGGAGAAGCAACTCCTGCCCGATCTATCCTGACCAGTGTCTATCTTGCAATTGCAGCAGGAAGTTTATTTGCACTTATCTTTCCCTTACACAGTATCGCAATCGCAAAAGTGCTTTTTCCATTACAGATACTATATAAATTTTCAACCATACTAACCGTGGGGACAATTACCCATCCCGTTGTATTAAGTAATCTATTTATTAGCGTATTACACGCCGTCTCTTTATTTATGATTTTTAAGTAGAGCTTCGTTTCTACTTTAAGACACCTTTTATTCTTAAATTTCTTGCATACCAAAGCAATCCGGCCGCCACCGCCACTACAAACGTAAGGATGATAACTTGTGGTGCACCAAGAGCGGCGAACACTCCTTCGGTTATATCACCTATATAAAGAATAATGTACGCTATGAGTGAAATTGCGAAAACTGATATAGCAACGCGGGATTTTAAAGCTAACAACACACTCCCAATAATTCCTCCAAAGACACCAACAGCAAATGCAATGGTCATCCATACAGGGTAATTCAACATTACCATTGCCTGTTCGGCAGTTAGGCCTTGAGTCATTAGCGACGTTTCTGTTGCGTTTAGTGAAGCAAGAAACTGTACCACTCCAAAGATATTCCACGCCAACCCCAATCCAACGACTGACCAAAATACTGTTTTTGATTGCATATTATTTATTAATTAATTGTGTAAGCTTAGCAAATGCTGATTCCCACCCCATTGCATGCATTTCTCGCAAAAACGGCTGATTGAGATTCTCTTGTATCAAAGTTAATTCTGATCCAGCTTCAATCAGTCTTATAGTGACGATAATCCGAGACGAGTCCATTGGCAAATCATGAATACGCCAGGTAAATACCAACGTATGTTCTGGTTCGACTTTCTCAAATACACCGGTTGTTGTATGTATCACTCCACTTGGCTCTATAACATCAATATCATATTCAGCCCCTTCAACGACTTCGTACTTCTTTAGATGTGCCTCACTCTCTCCTGGTCCAAACCATTTGATAAATTGAGTCGGGTCGGTCCACGCTTGCCACACTTCGCTTGGTGAGGCACTGAATGTTTTTATAATTGTAATAGTGTTTTCCATGATAAAAATTTATTTTTTACTAAGTAGTTTATCCAGCGCATCAAAATTAGTATTCCAAAACTTGGTGTATTTTTGCACCCACGCCTGAAGTACTTTGAGTGAATGCGGTTCAAGACTCACAATTACGTTGCGACTTTCTTTTCTCCGTTTAATTAACTTTGCCTCCTCGAGTACCCGCAAATGTTTAGATAGTGCTGGAGCAGACATCTGATAGTACGGTGACAGTACCTCAACTGAAAGCGGACCACTACTTACTCGCTCTATAATCGAACGACGAGTTGGATCAGCTAGGGCTTTAAAAATTGCATCCATTGATGATTGATTAACCATACGGTTAAATGTATCATGTAGATACTTAACCGTCAAGTTAAGTATGCTGATGTGACATATCCCTCCTATGTGAACATCTCAAGCAAAACAAAACCCTTGCTTCACTCAACCATTCAAGACACAGCTCTTCCAATTGGTTCCACCCGAGGGTTGGCAGCCGCCCTGGAGCAAAGTCCCCCTTTCGGGGGACTTTTGCGTAAGGGCGCCTAGGGAAGCAGACTGTTTTGCTTCCGTCCGAGAATCGAAAGCCGGAGCGATATTTATGAGCGAGCAGGTGAGAAATGGGATGGGACCCGTTTCCCAAACTTTTTTCACTCTACGACCTCGCGTAAACGAAAAAACACCAGGCTATTTGTCCGGTGTTTTTACATTTCTTTATATAAGTATAGTGACTACCACCACAATCCTGGCAAACCAGCGGCTTTCATCTGAGCCCGGGTAATTGCTCCGAAGTAACCAGAAGCTGGGACAATACCGTATTTTAGTTGGTATTCAATCAGCGCTTGTTCGGTGTAATTGATGAAATCACCAGTCGCAGTTACTCGAGCGAGTTCTCGGGCTTTTGGTCCAGTGTTATGATTAATCAATAACACCTGCAAGGCTTGAACGTCTTCCCCGCTTAGGCCACGGTACAAATCACGAACAATCAGACCAGTCACATCCACCACCGGTTGAACCGCTTGATCAAGAATCGTAATCACCACAGCCGGTAGCTCGATTCCCGCCATACGCGCTGCTTCAAAGACAGCCCTGTTTTGATTAATAAATTCTCGGAGTGAAGCAGGTACTGTTATATTCTGACTTATCTCAGTATCCGCTTTGCTATCTGTTGGATTAGTTGTTCGACGAGTACCTCCTCCGCCACTGCGTCGAGGCTCATCTTCATCGACAGAGGTAAAGTTCTGCCAACGGAAAAATGGATAGCCTCCATTTTCGCTTGGGTTAATACCCCAGATAGTAGTGAAGTTCCAGCCGGCACCAGTGTAGGTACTACTCATTTTCATTCCTGGGGTTGCAATACCACTTCCAGCTCCAGAAGCGGATTGATTACTAGCTACACTATCCCAAAATGACGCAGTGATAGTATTTTCATCTGACTCTCCAATCAGACCACCTACAAACGTATTTCCTGTCACTAAACCGCGCGCGTATACATTTATATATTGTGAATTTGATACTTGTCCACTAAAGCCACCAACATAATTAGTTCCGGTTACCGTCCCTGCCGCGTAGCCATCAGTAATGGTCATGCCTCCGCTACTGCCAAGGAACCCTCCGACCTGGTCGCTACCTGTTACATCTCCAGTGGCAAACACTTGACTCATGGTCGAGCCAGGTCCTTCACAGCCATCATTACCAGTAAAACCTCCTGCACTGGCACCTGTTGCAGTCACATCACCAGTTGCGTAAGCACGTACGATTTCTGCACCACACCCACTGCTCCCGAACATACCGCCGACAGATTCAGTACCTGTCACATCGCCGGTTGCAAAGCTATTCAAGACATAACCACTTGAAAACCGTCCAGCAAAGCCTCCAATTGAAAATTCCGTTCCACTCACATCACCAGTAGCTGAACTAGTTGCAACACTAGCATCACTAGCTGAGCCAATGAGTCCTCCGACTTCATTGAGACCCTCTATCACTCCGGAAGCAGCAGCGTAACTGACACTACTTTCAGTCAGACTCCCTACCAACCCTGCGACTCTACGATTTCCGGTTACGTCACTGGTACTGGTAGCATACGAAACAGTGGCATTATTCTCGACGGTACCGGCAATTCCACCAATCCGATCTCCACGCTTCCCGTTATCATTTGTGCCATCAATTTCACCGGTTGAAACAACTCGAGTCAAAGAACCCCGCTCCATTCGTCCTACGATACCACCAATATCTTCACCTCCATCAATAAATGCTGTCGATGTTGCATAAGTAATGGTTGTATCAAGAGCACTTCCGACGACACCACCAATAATGATTCCGCTTCCTTTAACAGCACCACCAACAACAACATTTGAAATTGTAGTTCCGTTAGTATAGCCAGCGACTCCTCCGCCATATTCCCCCCAACGGGTCCAGATACAAGCGGCTGGCTGACATACATCTGGGGTACTCATGACATCAATTCCAAGATATGTAACACCAACATTTACTTGAACATTTTCAATGATACCTCCTACTGCATATCCAACTAAACCACCAACATATCGATACCCCTTGATTGCTACATTGGTGAGACGGATATTCTCCAGTGTCGCGTCTTCTGTATACCCAAACAATCCAACATGCTGTTCGTCATCAACTCCTTCTCCTGGCAAATCGTCTGCTCGTTCAATAAATAAGTCTCGAATTTCAAAGTTCTGCCCATCAAGTGAACCAATAAATTTTGCTGTGCTGGTACCAACTGGAGTAAAGCCCTTTCCTCCGTTCCACAAAGTGGTAACACCACATTCGATATGATTCTCTAGTCGATAGTGGGCATCAAGATCATCAGCCATTTCTCGTAATCCATCACAATCTGTAATTTGGTATGGATCATTTATTGTTCCAGCCCCAGCTCCCGTAAACGCTTCAGCGGCAGTTCCATAAGTTGCAAAAATAAAAACACTGATTGCAACAAGTTTAGGTAAATTCATAAAATGTATTAGTTATATGTAAACCTATTATAACAGTGGGTACCAACAGTATAGACGTTCCTGGGGACTTAAAACCATTTATTTTCTTTCATGAAAGCGCTATCTTCTACTCTCAGGGAGGAGTATACTCATATATATGTATTACTATATTTTAGGAGCGGTAGTGGTAGGAGTATTGTTATGGACCATTGGGAGCTACCTAGTTATCCGAAATATTGAAGAACCAAAATATACAGTATTGGAAAAACGAGATGGGTATGAAATCAGACAGTATGATCCATACATCCTGGCCCAAACGACTGTGACTGGAAGTTATGATGAAGCTACTAATAAAGGCTTTCGGATTATTGCTGATTACATTTTTGGGAACAACACCAAAAAAGAAAGTATTGCCATGACTACACCAGTCTTAGAAACCAAGCCGGTATCAGAAAAAATTTCTATGACGACACCAGTGCTTGAGACCTCTCTTGAAAGTAATCAGCGTGTTATCGCATTTGTCTTACCTTCACAGTACACGCTTGAAACACTCCCCACCCCAAACAACCAAGCTGTAACCTTCACGGAAGTCCCTGGTGAAAAAGTGGCAGCACTCACCTTTACCTGGTACGCAAGCGAAGAGAGAATGGAGACTAAGAAGGCTCTCTTGCAAGAACACCTTACTCGTGACAACTTCACAGCAGCAGGAGAACCAAAAACAGCTCGTTACAATCCCCCACTTTCTATGCCGCTCATGCTTCGAAATGAAGTGTTGATTCCGATTGAATAATCTTTAGCGGATATATCCATTCGCCTTTAAGTAGGTGGTCGTGAGGATGGGTTTGTCATGAAGATTTTTTGCTTTTATAACCTTCCCCACAAGTAGACTGTGATCTCCGCTCGTCTCAATCAGCTGCTCGACGTGTAGCGTCATAATTCCTGCGGCTGTCTTTAAATAAGAGAGATTACCTTCTTCACCTAGTTCAAACCGTTTTTTAAGACGGCTGATTTTATTAATTTTAGTTCCAGAGAGTTGTCCGCATATGCGTACAACGGGAGCCAAGTCTTCCCCTAAGAGTTGTAAGAGGACAGTCTCTCCAACCGCAACATTTTTGAGTGTCTGTGTGTCTCTATAGACTGCGACCATCATGAGTTTTGGGTCAAGCGAAACCGCTGTTACATACGTACAGATATTCATGTTAGGTACTCCATCTGATGACACTGTCGACAAACTCCATACAGCGTCGTCCGGGCGATTCCATAGCTTTCTCATAGGACTATTCTACGCGACAAAATTTTAGGTACAATAGTGTCTATGAAAGCACTGACTGAGATTGATATTGAACAGATCATTTTGATGGCCTGGGGAGATACTATTCCGTTTGAAGCCATCAAGCGTGAATACGGGCTAACCGAGAATCAGGTGCGTGTTCTTATGCGAAAGCATCAATCTGAAAAAACGTATCGCCGTTGGCGCGAACGGGTTGAAAAGCGCAGTGGCTTCAGTAGTAAGCACGAGCAACTGAGTACAAAAACCTCAACAAGGCAAAAATATTAATCTCCCTGACAAGCCTGCCAGAATTTGAAGAAGCTTTGATGGTAGCCAGTCACCTGCGGGAATAATTCTGCTACAGGATCTTTGTATCCAGATACATGTTCAGTGGTTGGATGTGCTTTTGAATAGACCGTGGCATTTTCAATGCCAGGAATCGTCTCAGCATTTCCGACAAATATCTTAGCGGTCGGGACGTGCATTCTAAGCAGAGCTATCATATGCTCAAGAACGAGCGGCGATACCGGGAAACGGTCAAAAAGTCTTGGCTCGATGATAAAAATTCTCTCTCCAGCTTCATCTTTTCGCCACAATGGATCAATACTCCACGGGTGGTAGAGAAGTACTGTTTTACCTGACACATCTGCAATGACATCAGCTGTTGGATACGTCATTTCAAAATTAAACGGGCTGTGTGTCAGGAGCGCCAGAGGAACATCTCCCACTCCAATCAGTTCAATTGGCATATCCAAATAGGTACCCTGCTGATGTACGTCACTACAGTTGTTTATGAGTGACTGATTTGCAACATACTGTTTTTGAACCGACGTACCAGCCACCCACTGCCACGACAACGTGTTTGAAGCCAGATCTCCGTCAATCAAATGGTAATAGAGAAATCGACTCATGTTATACCAGTGTGCCTTCCCCACATTACACGCCAGCATAGCAGTCCACATTCGCGCATGGTTGTGCATGTACCCTGTCTCCATTAATTCCTTAAGGGTATTGTCTATGACAGTGATTCCTGTAGAAGCAGTAGCAATAGCGGTGGTTACTTCTGTATGATGCCAGTCATCCCGGGAAAACCTCAAGTCAGAAAAAATCTCCTGCTGTTTTGTTGTGAACACCTTTTGGAAATACTCTCGCCAGGCGAGTTCTTGGATGAACTTTTCAGCATTTGCTTGAGAGTACTTTTGGAGAATCCGGTCTCTGACGGCCGGCAAGCTAATCACCCCTCGCGTAATGTATGGCGACAATCTTGAAACCGCACCGGTGAGATGATTACGGGTTTTGGCATACGTTACTGGATTTATAGTGTCGATATATTCAAGAATTTCTTGATAAGAAAGGTGTGGGTTCATTTTAGAGTAACGGTAAACTTTTTACTTTTTGTAAAACATCTTTTGAGTTTTGGTGACTTAAGAGTGTCAGAGCATCATCAAATGTACACCAGCGAATCTCTTTAATTTCGTGTGGTTGTGAAATATGAGTATCTGAGGATTTACACACCCCAACAAAATACTCGACTGTTTTCTCAATCCGTACTCCTTCGTGCGTGAACGAATAAGAGACAGCTATCGGAGTTTTGTCAATCAGTTCAACTTCACTCACACCTGTTTCCTCCTGTAATTCACGCAAAGCTGCCTTAATTGGTGTCTCCCCTTTTTCAGCGTGACCTTTGGGAAAAATCCAAAAATCATCGCCTCGGTATGAGATCTGATGCACGACAAGCACCCGCCATGCGGTGCCATTATTATAAAGCGGAACGATACCATATGAGATATCTTGTTTGGTTTCCATACAAGCAGTATACGATTTTAGAGACCAATACTCTATAGGTTGCTATACTATTACTATGCGCAGTGAGCTATCAATAGAACCCCAAACATCGGGATTTGAGACCTTGGGTCCCACTATCCTTAAAAATATTGAACGGTTTAGAAAAGCCACCGGCTGGGAACAATTTAAAGAGGAGTTAGAACGAGTAATGCGTGCTTATTATGATGTCCTTGATAACTTCTCCGCAAGCAAACCTCCTCGCTCTCACACACTTGAAAAACAAGATTCAGAACCTGAATCCTTTGAACGGGCTCTTCAACAATTTAAAGAGTTCTATGCTCCAAAAGAACTGATAAAGAGAATATTCGAACAATTTCCACAGCATGGCATCTACGAAAACCATGATGTAGTTGGTAATCGTGAAGAAGGGACAGGACATGGACATCGGTACATTTTAGAGCGGTTCATATCAGAAGCAGCCGAAGAAGCTGTTCGAATCTATTTTTTGGATCCTGAACATCATGTAGGAGCAAAAAATTTCCTCCGACCAGCTATTTTGAATCTCATGGCAATGGAAGTAAATGAGGAGCTAAGTGAATTTGAATTACGGACATTGCGAGTACGGACTGAAACAATCGATGAGTCAGTTCTCAGTAACTTTAGTAAATTAAAACATTTAGCAGAGCTTCTCTTAAAAAACAACGTAACTCCAGATCGGTTAGAAGCACTTGATATTGACCCAAGAGAAGTAATTTATTTTGCTTCAGCAGCATCAGAGGCGGTGTCAATTATGTCCAGATATGTCGGTGAGAATGGCATTAAGGCAATTCACAACAATGGATTACTGCCACGTTTTATACTTGGGAAAATTCTCTCTCACCAAGGTCTCTTAAGAAGAATTATTCAAAAAGCGGCGGCAGGTAAATATCGCTCGAAAGAATCCGGTGCTGATGAATAAAAAACAAAAACCGCACAATGTGCGGTTTTTGTTTTTAGTGTCCAGGACTGGAGTTGGTCACGAATCACTAAGTAGATTTTTCGTCTTCGACTCCCAATCTCCTAAGTGTTCTCGACCCCGTCTCGCTAGCTCACAAGCTCACATCGCTCCGACTTTCAACTCCAGACGAACGACGCGCAGGCGTCCTTCTTCCTGGACACAATTAAAAAAACCGGCATACGCCGGCTTTTTTAATTGTGTCCAGGACTGGAGTTGAACCAGCATGCCCGTGAAGGCGCTACCACCTCAAGGTAGTGCGTCTACCAATTTCGCCACCTGGACAGTATTGGTACCTCTTTTAGAAGTGGCGCTATTATGCATTAAACTAGCTATTATTTCAACTCCCTCTCGGTCCACTCCTTTGGGTCACCAATCAACGCCAAGGCCCGTTCATGGATGTCTTCATACGAGACAAATAGTGAAGGTTTTATTGAAAAATCAGCTCCATATAAATCCTTTACTGGACCGTCATGTTTAACCCAGCGATCACCCGAAAAGACGCTCACCACTCCGCCGCCAGCCAGCACTAAATATACTCCCGCGGCTGAATCCCAAGCGTTCATCTCTATCTGCAGTAATCCTTCAAGCTTTCCAGTCGCTACATACGCATGCTCAAGCAGTGAAGAGTGATAGTGTCCTGATTTGCCGAATTCTCTGTATAGTGCTTTTTGGAGGTTTTGTCGAGCCATCTTTATCCAAGGAGCACTACTATTGGTGCCAGTCACCGTCACAAAATTTCGTCCGGCAACTGACTGTGTTACTCCTACACGTTCTACTCCATTCTCACACAATTGTATATTTTCAAAAGCAGAGAATATTTGGCGACTAGCTGGGTTATAGATAATCGAAAATGTCCCTTCATTATCTTCCCCGAGTCGAGCAACTGTTATCGCAAAAAAGGGGATCTTTCTCACGAAATTATCTGTGCCGTCGATGGGGTCTATCACCCAAACAAATTTTGAAGTTCCAGAGACAAATCCTTCTTCTTCACCATAAATAGCATCGTCTGGAAAATTATCTTTTATAAAGAGTTTTAGCTTTTTTTCAATTATTGCATCAACTTCAGTAACCACGGAACCATCGTATTTTTGGGTATTTTCTGAGTGTATACCGAAAAAATAATTCCGAGCAATATCTCCCAGCTCTCCCTCGACATAATTCACCAGTGTTTGAAACGTAGTTTCAATATCAGACATGAAGGTATAATGGCACAATAATGAAAAAGACGCTAAAAAATCCATACGAACAGGGGTGATGATACGCAAGCTCCTCATCAGTTCAGAGAAAGACGAGAAATAAAAAGAGCCTCCCCTGGTGGGGAGGCTCTTTTTATTTAAAGATGTTAGTCTTTCTTGTCTTCTTCTGGTGTCTCGGCAGTTTCAGCAACTACGTCTTCGACAATATCTGGAGTAACTTCTTCAGCTGGAGTTTCTGCAGCTGCGGCCTCTGCAGCCTTGGCTTCTTCAGCAGCTACGCGAGTCGCTTCTGCTTCTTCGGCAGCCTTAGCTGCTTCTTCTGCCTTCTTAGCGGCTTCAGCTTCTTTTTGTGCCATTTCAATTCCTGACTCGGTTGAGATAGAAACGAGACTCATGCGTCGCATTTGTCGCTTAACCTCCCTCGCTACCTTCTCACGAATGTAGTAGAGTTTTGCTCGACGAACCTTCGCTCGCTTCACAATTTCAATCTTATCAATCATTGGCGAGTAGAGCGGGTAAATCTTTTCGATTCCAATCCCTCCTGATACCTTACGGACAGTGAAGGTGGCTCCTGGTTCATCACCATGCTTGCGAGCAAGCACAATTCCTTCAAAAATCTGGATACGAGTCTTACCCTTATCCTGAATCTTCTGGTGAACGCGAACTGTATCTCCAGCACGAAGCCCGAGATCTTTCCGTTCTGCCATGTTTACTGGTGACACCGTCACCCCTTCCATTGCTGCTTTCATAATAATAAGTTAATTCAAATAGTTAAACGAGGCCGTTTAAACGTGCCACAATCTACCACAAAGGCTTATGTTCCGCAATATCTTCGCTTACTGCGCGCTGTCATCGACAATCCGCTCAGCCGCTTCTTCAAATACTTGTGGAACCGGGGCAATAAACCGTTCGTTTTGACCATTTGGCAAGGTAAGCTCAAGTACATGAGCATGGAGCGCCATTCGGTTCATACCAAGATTATTTGATTTTGATAGGACATATGCTCCGTACAATCCATCATTCACAATCGGTCTATCGATTGCCCGTAAGTGGACGCGGAGCTGGTGCGTTCGTCCAGTCTTAGGGAGTAATTTAAGGTATGAGAAGGATTCACCATTATATTCCCCCATTCCAATTCGCTCAAAGTCAGTCACAGCATCCCGCAATTGTCCCTTGGCGCCCTTCATGGCAGAACGAAGTCGATGGTCTTTTGTACTGCGCCCGATTGGACGATTGATAGTGCCCCACCTATCGTGTATCCGACCATACACAAACGCTCGGTACTCTTTTTGTACATTCCTATCTTTAAACTGTTGTTTGAGAAATTTGTGTGCTCCTTGATTCTTAGCAAGCACCAAAATACCTGACGTCTCACGATCGAGTCGATGAACAACACCGGAACGATTGAGCGCTGTCCCGTCTTTAGCATACGCGGATTCACCCACTCCACTTGCTTCTGGAGCACGGCGCAAAAACCAATCTACTATAATTGGTGTACTCGTTTCTTTTCCATCCTCATGAACCATCCAACCTTCTGGTTTATTAATAACTAGAACGTCAGTGTCCTCATAAATAATAGTTGGTTCAGGCGCCAAGGCGTCGCTCTCGTATTGCATACTGCAAGAGTATGTCCTCAAAATCCAGTTTGGTCAAAGCCGGCCAGTGCTTTTCAATAAAATACAACTCGCTGTAGGCAGAGGCCCAGGTGAGAAAATTTGAGAGTCGTGTTTCTCCGCTCGTTCTAATAATCATATCTGGATCAGGCATATCGGCTGTCCACAAAAGTTTTTGAAAAGACTCTTCAGTCACTGTTTCTCCTTGCGCAACGGCTTTATTCACTGCTTCTATAATTTCTGCTCGCCCGCCATAGGAAAGCGCAATCCAAATCGTTGTTCCTTCAATCGAAGCAGATTTTTCTTCAAGCTCCGTGATTTGTTTTTGTAATTCAGGAGAAAAATCTTGTCGTCTTCCGACAACCCGGACTCGTACTCCTCCCTCGGTATGCTCTTTGGTCATATCTGCTATTGATTCAGAAAAGAGTGTCATGAGATACCCGACTTCAGATTCGGTTCGTTTCCAGTTTTCCGTCGAAAACGCATAGAAGACAGCATGGGGAACGTTAGCATCACGGACATAGCGCACCACATCTAAAAATATCTCAAGTCCTTTTTTGTGATCTTCGAGTGTTGGTAGTCCTTGTTCTTTCGCCCACCGACGATTACCGTCCATTATAAAACCTAAGCAATGAGGTATTTTATTTTCCATATGTTAATACAACACAGAAAACTCCTGATACGTTTTGCGAGCACTCCGCCAATCAATAGAAACGCTTTCAACTTTTGCCAAAAGTGATCCTTCATTCAAGTATTCCACAAATTCTTTAAGGGTGTCCGGTAGTCCCTGCGCAACAACCTCTACCGTCCCATCCGTCAGGTTTCTTACATACCCAACCAGATCAAGCTCAGTTGCTGACTCTTGGACATACGTTCGGTACCGCACTCCCTGCACTTTTCCTGATACTACTGCACACATTTCTATCATGGAGCTAGTATACCGCTCCTCTTCTTTTTGGCCACAGAACCTATTGCATTATCCATAAAAACCGGTACTATGGTGCCACCAAATATCGCGCGATTAGCTCAGTTGGTAGAGCAGTCCGTTTACACCGGAAAGGTCAGGAGTTCGAGTCTCTTATCGCGCACAAATCAGCCGGCCGCAACACGTTAGTGTTGCGGCCGTTGCTGTTTGTAGCGCGATAAGAGACGAGAAAGACGGAGCCGGTACACAAGACGAGCGAAGCGAGGGCTTGTCGGCGAGTCGGGGCAGCAAGTTCTTATAAACGAAGTGAATTAGAAACTTGCGCCGAGTCTCTTTTGAAACAGCCGATGCAAGTTCGAGAGTACTTACTAGAAGTGAAACATAGCGAACAATTCTAGTTTGTTTTCTAATCTTCTTTTTTCTGCTATCGTAGTGCCACCGTCCCTATAGTTTAATGGATAGAACAGGAGACTTCTAAGCTCTTGGTCGAGGTTCGATTCCTCGTGGGGGCACCGAAAGAAATGGTCAGACCTTGTGTCTGGCTATTTCTTTTGGTTCTTGGAATCGAAGCCCGATTGAGATATTTTATGAGCGAAGTGAAATAAAATATCCAATTGGGGTACTGAATCTGTAAGATTCGATTCCTCGTGGGGGCACACACGAGTAAATAGAAAAGCCATCCTCTAAAGGGTGGCTTTTCTATTTAGAAAGCAAACTACTTTGCTTTCGTGCTCGTGTGTGAAGCGGAGTCATATTTTTTGCTCCTTCCAAGAGCAAAAATAGACGAGCTGGGGCAGCAGGTACTTTGCAACATGTTTATGAAATAGACATGTTGGTTAGTAACCTGCGCCAGATAGATGTACCGCATATGTACAATACTTAGTAGATTTGGAGTCGAAGACGAACAAAAATACTTAGTAATTCGTGACCAAAGTAAAATAAAATATCTCTGGGGGCACTGGTTCTGTAGGACTAATCCTCGTGGAGGCATCAGTCGCGACTACAATCCTAACTCAATCCTAGAAGTTGGGGTAATAGATTCAGTTTCAGTGACTTCTGATTCAATTAATTCTGTACTGGTTGCAATCGGTGTTGGCTGTGTTGGAATCTCTGGTGCAATACCTCGGAGTTTTTCTAAATTCTTCGCCCGAGCATCAATGGCTTCAAGTACTTCAGTAACGAGACTTTCTCGATATATCACTTCTTCAGACTCAACCCCTTGAGCCTGCATATCAATTGATTGATTTTTGAAGTACGTATACGCACCCAAAAAAGCCGCTAAAATAAAAAATGCAAACCCAACAACTAACCCGATTACCCATTCTCGATGTGGATGCATTAACTGCGTATCTTGAAGCGACTGAGATCGCTTAGAGATTTTTTTTATAATTTCTTTAACCCGAAGCTTATATTTCATAGTGTAAAACGGCTACCTGCATCGTCACCTTTGCTTCCCAACCTCCTCCATCTTTGCCTATTAATTGGACACTGTTGATTTGTGATAGGTACGGAAGGTTTTCTAAAATTGTAATAAAGCGCTCGACGCTGCTTCGAGTACCAGAGAAGGTAAATGTAGCAGTAACCCACTTTTCGTTTGTCTCTTTATTACCACCCTCTTCTAGCGAGTCTGTTTTTAAAACTACGCCATTTTCAGGTGCTAGTGATTCGACTTGCGTCAAAAAAGTAATGCTCTCACCGGCTTGCGGTAAAAAATACTTCTTAATTTCTTCACGTTCAATTGCTGATTCTTTTGCGATTTTTTCCAATCGGAAAGACGTCTGCTCTCGATCATTTTGAGTTTTTATTGCCACTAGTTGTTCAGCTAGCTGTTTTTCTTTAGTACCAATCATCAGGTAGAGATATCCAACTATACCGAATACCACTAGAAGTAGAATGAGGCTCAGTATAAAATTTCTAATAGTAATGCGACTCATGGTGTCTGTGACTTAACGAGCGTAATAGTGAGCTCAAACGGAATCTGCTTATCTTTGGCCAGGTTAGAAATAGGTAAATCAACTGAGTCAATGAGCTCGCTATCAAGCATTCGATTACGGTAATCAGCCAATGCCTGCCGACTATCTGCAGTCCCTGAAACCGTTATCTCACTAACAATATCACTGTCACGGTCAAGTGAAATTCGAGATACGGAAACATCAGATGATTCAAAACCCCTAAGAAGAGTCAGGTATTCAGTCATTGATGGTCGCTTTAATCGTTCACTCATCATAGCTGCAATTTCGCTCGAATTTTTCAAATCCTTTGCTACTGCTTCGAAATTAGCATTCTTTTCATCTGCTTTTTGGGCAGAAGCACCATATGCGTTGATTTGAAGATTAAGCAATACGTATGAAGGAGCTAAGAGAGCGGCTCCAAGCACCATGGCAAAAGCCCAAAGAAAAAACCATACTGTGACGGAACGAGTCCAGTACTCTTTTAAGAGGTGTTTTTTTGCTTCCGCTGGAATGAGGTTAATCATACTTAGATAATACTCTTTAGCGCTAACCCGATAGCGGCGGCATATCCAAACGAATATCGCCTCCCTATAGGAGGGACCGTCTCTTCAAATGAAAAGGCATTTTCCCACACATTGCCACGAATGGTTGGTACTCCGAGTGTTTCGGTGAAATAGTCTGGACGCCCTTTAAGGTTTGCGCTCCCACCACACAGCACCACTGCTGTGATTCTTCTACTATCGTCAGCAGCACTTCGTAAGTGCCAATATTGCATGCGGGTAGCAACCTCATCTTTTACCACCGAAATAGTGGACATGAGCGCGTCACGAACAACAGACGACTCTTTCCCTTTCACCAATCCAATAGTATTTTTAATTTTTGTTAACTCAGCCTCTGGCTTGTCACCCAATTCTTTTCGCAAAACCTGAGACAGCTGCTCCCCTCCTATATCAACAGTTGAGGTATATAAAAGAGCTCCTTTATATACAATCCCAATTCCAGTTCGAGTCTTTCCAAAATCAACGAGCATAGCAGCGCCTGACATATTTCGTGGGATAACTGCACGGGCCATAGCTTGTGCTTCAATTTCAAAAGAAATCGGTCGGAGGCCTGCTTCCACACAGGCATCATAGTATGACTGAATTGTCTGCCGCGGATAAGCCACCACCGACACTTCTACGTTAACAGTCTTGGCATCAGCAGTCATGATTGAGTAATCAAAAAACACTTCTCTGGGTGGGATTGGTACATTTTCCTCCAACTTAAATTCCAGAAGACCGCGAACCTCTTTGTGCGGGGTGTTATTTTTCATCGTTGTTTCAAACAAGTAGGCTTTTTCTTCAGGTAATGAGAGTCGGACAAACTCAGCGCCAGTTTTTTCTTTAAATTCTTTTAGGACAGCAACTAGTTGCTTTAGGTCAGTCACCTCACCTCTAGTGATTACTCCGGTAGGAATTGTGAGATCTCCCCACGTATCAATTTCTCTCGTCCCATCTTCAAATGCAGTTGGTTTAAATGCTAGGTATTTTAATGACGTATCAGAAATATCAACACCAACACATGGCATTGTCAGATAGGTCGGTGGGGGCACAATACGAAAGAGGCCTGAAAGCATGTCTTAAGTATACCGCGTCAGCGTAAAAACAATTTAGCCAACCCACACGTAGAGGGCGTACAGTACCGCAAATGCAACAGCACACATTGAAAGTGTTTTGAGATGCTTTTTGGCAATTGTTAGTGCTTTTTCGCCAAAGCGATAGGTAAGATACGCTACAACTCCAAAGCGAACTCCTCTTCCAAGTAATGAACCAATAATCAACATAAAAATGTTTCCTTTAAGGATTCCTGCTGCAATGACAACAAATCCATAAGGGATGGGGGTGAATGCGCCGAGAAAAGCCAACATAAATGTTCCCTGATCAAAATGCAGAACAAGCTCATTAAAGGTTTTGGTCGATTCAGGAGATAAAAGGGCTAACAGCTGATCAGTAAAGAACGCCGCGAACAGGTAGAGCATTACCCCACCGAGCACTGAAGACACCGTGGCCACAACGTAGCCCAACCAGGCGTTTTTCCGATTAGCCATGATATATGCCGCCAAAAATGGATCGACCGGACCCGGAAACGCAACCGCTGAGTCAACAAACGAAATTGCCCCTAACACCCAGAGGCCAAACCGTGAACGAAGCAATTGCCCGGTTTTCTCAACGAGACCAACTACTTCTTTTTGATACTGTTCTTCAAGTTGTTGAAGCTCTTCTTTAATCATGATAGTCGTGTCCCATTAGGAAGTGGGTTACTGGGATGGAATAGTGCAAAAGACTCATCGGAACTAGCAGCAACAATCATACCATTACTTTCAAATCCACGAATCGTTCGTGGTGCTAAATTCATCACAAAAGGACACTGCTTCCCCACTAATGTTTGGGGGTCTTCGAAGTATTCTCGAATTCCAGACAAAATTTGACGAGGTGTTTCTTCGCCAAGATCTACCTCCAGACAAAGGAGCTTGTCTGCCTCTGGCACAACCTCAACCGACAAAATAGTCCCGAGACCGATCTCAACTTTTGCAAAATCTTCATAGCTAATTTTTTCTGATTCCATACTATTTTTTCTTGGTGATAAAGCTATCGAGAATAATGGCTGCTGCTGCAGCGTCGGTGCTCGCATTTTTACCTTGAATTCGGATTGCCTGCTGCGTTGAGTATTGTTCTGGTTCTAGATGAACTGGTAACCCAAGCTCAAGCGTTATTTGCATCATCAACTCTTCTACAGACGCATGGATCTTGTTTTCCTTACCGTCTTTATTGAGTGAATGACCAATCACAATCTCGCTGACGTTCTTTTCTTCAATCAAACTGATGATTTTTTTAAAGAGCGTAGCATCATTTGGATATACTCCATGCGGAAATGCCATACTTCCCGATTCGTCAGACAAAGCAATTCCTACCTTCTTGTGGCCATAATCTATTCCCATTAATCGCATAGGGACAGCATAGCATAAAAAGAAAAAGTGGCTGAAATTGGTTTAGGAGGAGTTGATCACTTATAAAGATTCTTCGTCGCCAGGAGTCGTCCCACAGTTACTAATTCGCTACGCTCATAAGTACTGCTCGACGCCGCTCGACCGTTTCAATTTCTAGGAAATGAAATTGAAACATGTCTGTGCCGTTCGACTCCTGGCCGCAAGACACGCAGGTGTCTTGCTCGAGAGCACAAAAGAAAACCCTCCCCTAGGGGAGGGTTTTCTTTTGTGCTCTCGAGCAAGACACCTG